>JBMOKR010000042.1:0-2235 GCA_049324335.1 Patescibacteria group bacterium
CAATTTATGGTCCAGAGGAATATAATCATTTGTCGGTTAGATCCGCAGCAGCAATTATTTTAGATCGTTTAAGAGGAAGTTAGTGAATTTAAAAGATTAATTTTTGTATCTTTGAGGATCTGAAATGGGTTGAAATGGGTATCTTGGAGTAAAATTATCGTAGGCAAATGGTAAAAAAATATGGGAAGAATTAAAAAACTCTTCCCAAAATCACGTTTTTCCTGTAGTTTGTAGTTGTCCAGACCAACAAACGGGAGGAAACGTGATATGAATAGTTTAAAGGAAGAAAAGCTTACATTCAAGGAAATAGAGAGAAGTTTTTTTGAAATAGGCTGCGAGGTAGCGAAAATGCTCTTACAAGAGTTCTTGGAAAAACTCGATAAAGAGCTTGCAGAGAGCAGAAATAAAGCTGAATTGAGGCATAAAGGTAGCAGACCAACCTCAATAAAAACCTTGATGGGAGAAGTCTCAATAAATCGGACTGTTTATAAGAGAACGAATGATGAGGGTAATGTTGAGCATATCTATCTGCTGGATCAGACATTAGGATTGGATACGATAGGTCTCATATCCCCTAATCTTGCAGAGAAAATACTCGAATATAGTTGCGAGATGTCGTTTAGAGAAGTTTCTCAGGCAATCTCAGATTTGACAAACCAGACCATAAGCCATCAGGGCGTATGGAATCTTGTTCAAGCCGTAGGAGAAAAACAAGCAGAAGCCGAAAAAGACCTTATAAAAGCATACAAGGATAATCAATTATCCGGGACAAAGGAAGTAGCAGTCTTATTTGAGGAAGCTGATGGTCTATGGTTATCCATGCAAGGGAAAAGTCGAGATAGAGCATCAAAAGGAAGAAAAGAACTCAAAATCAGTGTGGTCTATGAAGGATGGGAAAAAAGATATCCCTTATCGAAAGAGTATAAAACCATTGAGAAAATGGCTTTTGCAGGTTACATAAACTCAGAGGAAATGAAAGATTTAAGAGATGCAGCAGTTGCTAAAAAATATAACGCTGATGAAATAAAGTACAGAATATTAAATGGTGATGGAGCCTCCTGGATAAAGAATAGACATGATCTGGAAACCGATAAATTTCAGCTCGACCCTTATCACTTAGCTAAAAGTGTCATTAGAAATGTATCGGATAAAAAAGCCAGAAGGCATATCATGAAATGGCTTAAGGCTGGAGACTTTGAAAAGGTCTTTAAGAAGCTTGAAGACTTAAAGTATGAAAGCGGAGGCCTTGCCAATGAAATAAAAAAATTAAATACCCTGGAAAGCTACATAAAAAGCAACATTGAAGGGATAGTTCCTTACAAAAACAGAAGTGACATTGAACTACCCGCTCCCCCTGAAACTATGGAATATAGGAATATGGGAACCATGGAAAGACAGGTAGAAGTCTTTGCATCTCGTATGAAAGGATCAAAGAGCTGGAGTGAAAAAGGAGCCACGAATTTATCGAAAATAATTGCCCTAAAAATGTGTAATGGCTTTAAAGATAAGATAACAGCCCTTGTATCGGCAAAGCTTCCAGAACGGTTTACGGAACGTTTTGAGGAGGCTGTTGCAAATACCAAAGAAGGGTTAAAAAAGGCGGTTAAAAAGTCGACATATCCGTTGCACCGAGGAAATCTGCCCTTCTCGAATTGTCAGGTTACAAACGGAAGGAAGGCCATACGCAGTATGTTTGATCTAAAACCGTTTAGCGAAATGATATATCGCTAACGAGTAGAACTACCTTCAAAAAAGCTTCTTGTCAAGCATAAGTCGAGCGACCCCAGAGCCATGACCCCTTATGGCTTGACAAAATGAACAGCTAAAAGATTAAACTGTTGTAAGAATTGAAATGTTTTACTCCAAAGGAGCGACCCACCCTGAAAACATTTTCCAATTCTTGATTACCACTTAATCTTAAAAAATTAGCTCTATCTTAAACTACAAGGAAAGAGAAAATTTTGCCAACGATTACTTGACTCAGACTTCTAAAACCAGCTTTATTGCAAAGGACACTAAAAATCTGTTATACTACAATATAAGGTTTGACAAGCGTTCCCTTTTCAAATGTTGAATAGGGAGTTTTTTTGCGTATTAGGGGAAACATCTGAAGGGAGAGAAACTATTTTGAGGACAAAGGAAGACGTACTTAGGGAAGCACACGAATCGGGTGTGAAATTTATTCGCTTACAATTTACAGATATTTTTGGGGTACTAAAGAATGTAGCGATTACA
>JBMOKR010000043.1:0-1614 GCA_049324335.1 Patescibacteria group bacterium
TCGTCAAAGACGCAGTGCCGAGATATTGGACCATGAAAGGGTATCGCGTCGAGCGCCGCTGGGGTTGGGATTGCCACGGTCTTCCGGCGGAAAATATGGTGGAGAAGAAACTGGGCCTCAAGAGCAAGAAGGACATTGAGAAGATCGGCGTGGCTAAATTTAACGAGGAGTGTCTCAAAGAGACCTCGAAGATTGCCAGCGAATGGGAGGAAGTGGTTGACCGAGTCGGACGCTGGGTGGATTTTAAAGGCGCCTACAAAACCATGGACAAAAATTATATGGAATCGGTCTGGTGGGCTTTTTCTGAGCTCCACAAAAAAGGACTCATCTATGAAGATGTTCGGGTGTCCTTGTATTGCCCGCGTTGTTCTACTCCGCTTTCGAATTTTGAGATCGCCATGGACAATTCCTATGAGATGGACAGCGACCCTTCGGTTTATGTGAAGATGAAGATGAAGGGCGAAGAAAATACTTATTTCCTTGTTTGGACCACCACTCCTTGGACGCTTCCGGCTAATGTAGCGCTGGCGGTGGGAGACAAAATAGAATATGCCAAGGTTTCTTTCGAAGGTAATGAATATGTCTTAGCTAAAGAACGAGTAGAAAGTGTCTTTAAGGATAAAGAATATAAAATAATTGCAGAACTCAAAGGCAGTGATTTGATCGGCCAAGAATATGAACCGATTTTTCCTCATGAAATCGAGAATGGTTACAAGGTGATTGCCGGAGATTTTGTGACGACGGAAGATGGAACGGGAATCGTGCACATTGCTCCAGCCTTTGGAGAAGACGACTTTGAAGCCCGGAAGAAAAATAATCTTCCTATCATAATGAATGTGGATGAAGAGGGGCAATTTACCGAAGGGGAATGGAAAGGGGAGAAGGTTTGGGAAGCTAATGACAAGATTGTAAAGTGGTTAAAAGACAATAACTTTCTATTTAAACGCGAACAAATTACTCACAGCTATCCGCATTGTCACCGGTGCCACACTAAGCTTATCTACAAAGCTCAACCGGCTTGGTATGTGAACGTCGACAAGATCCGACAAGATCTTCTCGACAAAAATGAAGAGATTAATTGGTTTCCGGAATTTTTGAAACACGGACGTTTCCAAAATGGAATCGAAAACGCGCCGGATTGGAACATTTCCCGTGATCGCTATTTTGGCACAGCGATCCCGGTTTGGAAATGCGACAAGTGCGGGGAACTCAAGGTGTTCGGGTCATACGCAGAACTTAAAGACGCTTCTGGCGTCGAACTTCCTGATTACCACCGGCCGGGAGTGGATAATATAACCTTTAAATGTGGCAAATGCGAAGGAATGATGAGACGGATTCCTCAAGTTTTTGATTCTTGGATCGAGTCCGGTTCGATGCCTTTTGCCCAATTCCACTATCCCTTTGAAAACCAAGAACAATTCGAGAAAAGTTTCCCGACCGATTTCATCGCGGAATATATCGCGCAGACCCGGGCCTGGTTCTATGTCCTTCACGTCGTTTCAGTGGGGATTTTCGGGAAGATCAGTTTTAAGAACGTGGTGACGACCGGAACGATTGCGGGGGATGACGGAAAGAAGATGAGTAAGTCTCTGGGAAACTATACTCTTCCGGATA
>JBMOKR010000043.1:1624-16437 GCA_049324335.1 Patescibacteria group bacterium
GCGCCGACGCGCTTCGGTTCTATCTCTTGTCTTCTCCGCTTCTCCACGCCCAGAACATCAACTTTTCCGAAAAAGCCATCCAAGACATCCAACGGAAAGTTCTCGCCACTCTCTGGAACAGCTATTCTTTCTTTACGCTCTATGCCAATGTCGACAAGTGGAGTCCGGAAAAATCTAAAAACTACAAACCAAAAACTACAAACTTATTAGACCGATGGATCGTTTCTGAACTGCATAAATTGATTCAAGAAGTTGACCAGAATATGGAAGGCTATGATCTTGTCCGGTCGGTGAAGCCCTTTGAAGGTTTTGTCGACAATCTTTCCAATTGGTATATCCGGAGAAGCCGGAAGCGTTTCTGGAAAAGTGAGAACGATGATGACAAGAACCAGGCCTATGCGACGCTTCACTATGTCCTTGTAGAACTGGCGAAAACTATGGCGCCGTTTACGCCGTTCATTGCGGAAGAAATTTATCGGAATCTAAATACCTCACCCCAGCCCTCTCCTTCTAAAGGAGAGGGGGCCAATGGAGAGCCTTCTCCTTTAGAAGGAGAAGGTGCCCGAAGGGCGGATGAGGTATCTTCAGTGCACCTTTGTGATTTCCCGACGGCAGATGAAAGTTTGATCGATGAAAAATTAAATGAACAGATGAAGAAGACCCGAGATATAATCAGCGAAGGGCTTCAACTTCGAGCGCTGAATAAGATTAAAGTTCGTCAGCCGCTTCTTTCAGCGAGCATAAGAGACAGGGAAGAAAGCCAAGAGTTGCTTGATATTATGAAAGAAGAACTTAATGTCAAGGAGATAATCATTGAAGAGAAGCAAGCGGAGCTGGTTAAAATTAACACTGAAATCACCCCCGAACTCAAGCTGGAAGGTCAGGCCCGGGAGATTGTTCGCTATATCCAAGAGATGCGGAAAGAGGCCGGGTATGAGGTTGACAACCGCATCCAGGTATGCTATAATCCAGCGTTAGAAGTGATGGAAAAGTTTGGCGATTTGATTGCCAAAGAAGTTCTGGCGGATGAAATGAGAGAGGGCGAAATGAAAGGCGCGGATATTCGGAAAGAGTTTAATTTAGAGGGTAAGAAGTTTTCGATACAAATCAGACGCTAATGCGTCAAGGGAGAGGGGCCATGGAAAAAGAGTGGGCGAAAAGCCCGAAAGTGGGGCATACGGATCCTGTGTATGTTCCCGAGGGAGCAGTCCAGAAAAAGGAACCTTTTCTGCTAAGAATGTTGGTTGTCCTGATCAACATTCTAAGCTGGGCTTCTCGGCTTTCCAGTCGAGTCTTTCCTGGCTAGACCCCACGAGGCGCGCCTGCCTCTTGGGGTCGCGTCATTTCTAGGGAACGGTTTTCCGATTAGACAAGGGGCAAAAAGTATGCTATAATGGTTTCATAGACGATAAAAACACGGGTGAAAGCCCGTGTTTTCTTTTTTCTGGGGATAAAAATAAATGCGCCAAATAAAAACAAAAATAAGAATAGCCGTGTTCTTTTTAGGAGCCTTTGCCTCTTTGTTTTTGGTTTTTCCGGCTCAAGCCTCAGACATTACTGAACAGAATGTCCTGAGGCTTAGCAATGAAGCTCGGGGAAAAGTTGGTCTTCCCGATCTTCAAATAGATGAACAACTTACTCGGGCAGCCAATCTTAAAGTCCAAGATATGCTGGATAAGAAATATTTTGCCCATAGCGCTCCGGACGGCACTACTCCTTGGCACTGGTTTTCCAAGGTCAACTACGACTATGAATATGCCGGAGAGAATCTGGCTATCGATTTCGCTTCAGCTGAAGATCAGAGTGATGCCTGGATGAAAAGCGAGACTCACCGGAAGAATATCTTGAGCGACAAATATACCAAGACCGGAATCGCTATTGCGGTTGGAGACATCGAGAATCACACTTCCATAATTACGGTCCAAGTATTTGCTCTTCCCAAGGGGGCGGTCCTTCCTGGAGAAGGAGAATTTATTTTTTCTCCGGACAGGAAGCTGGATTGGGAGAATGGGCGCAAGGGTTTCGTTCTTTCCAGCCAGGGAAGAAATTCTTCTTCTGGGAAAGAAAGCCAAACCGAAAATAATTTACCCGGTCTCTTGCCTTCTCAATACGAAAAGATAAACGGATTTCTTTGGACGTTGGTTCTTTTGGTGGCCTCTCTGGCCCTCATAATCAATCCCATTCGTCTCATTGGAAGGTCTTGCGGGGAAATCTATGAAATCGTCCAGGAAAAGATTCGCCGGCGTTTGGCCTGGGAGAGAAGCCGGGCGAGATATGAAGAATGGGTAGCCAGGATGAGAAACGCTGAAGTGTCAGAAAAAGATTTAGATAATCTCAGATCAGTAAGACTGAGAGTATGAGACCGGTAGGCGCGCATTTTTTTCTCGGATCGGACCGGAAGGATTATTGTCCGTTCCTAGAATGATATGTAAATAGAACCCTGTCAGATAGTTCCGCTTGGCGGAAATCTAACTGGGTAAAAACAAAAACAAAAATTCACTCGGTTAAATCCGCCCAAGGCGGACCCACTTCGTGGGATTTAACGGGGTAAAATAAAAAACTAGCGAAGGATTAACATCCCGAGCCAAAACTACTAAAGGCAAGATTCCTTGTCTTTTCCCCGACATACAAAAACGGGGAATATCAATAGGTAAAACAGCCCCCGCATACGGGACTGTTTTTCTTTTGGAAGAGAGGTTTTGCTAGTGTATAATTAAAAAAGGAACAGCCGGCGGGACTAGGAGAGCCCCGGTCCCTTTCAATGAAGAAATTTTTTCTCGCGACAATCTTTTTAGCCTTTTCTTTCTTACTAGCCCCCAAGGCTCTAGCCTATTCGGAGTGTAATTTTACTTTTGTCGACAAACTTCCCCAAGATATTCCCTATACCCATACTAACGGCATCACTTACGACGCGGTAATCGCGGTGGCAGGAGATACCGGATCGGGAACTTGCTCAACTACTAAATATGCCATCTATGTAAAAACTTCGGTTAGCAAGCCCTATTTCCAAGAAATCAATCAGACGGCTATTACTCTCTACTTTCCTACTTCGCCCTCTCCTCGTGAAGACTATGTCATTTTTGCCACCTCTACTAATGGGGGAGACACTTGGTCCGCTTTTTCTTCTTCCATCGGAAACATCACTTCCTATGACTTGGACGGAACGCAAAGAATGGAATATCATTTTCGCTCTTCGACCAATCTGTATTTTACCCAGGCGCATGCCTATGACTTCACCTTTAGCGGAATTCCTCGTTTCAATCTCGGTCCGACTGAGGCCAATGAAAAGATAATTTCTGCCTCGGCCTTTGGAATGGCGGCTCCTTCCGGAGAAACCATCCCTCTTTCGGGAAGCGTAGCGACTTTCGGGCATCCGGCCGATACGATAAATTCTCAAAATTCAAGTTCAGTCTCAGTGACTATCACTCATCAGTCCGGTCTGGATGGCGGAACGGCCTTCGCTAAAATCACGGACAGTTTGGGAGGCTCGGTCGAGGGTCAGGCAAGCATTTCCGGTTCTGGAACGACTACGACAACGGTTTCCGGAATTGACGCTTCTTCTCTTCAAGATGGTTCGCTCACTATTACTTCCCGGGTGGCGGACTCTTCAGAGAACTTTTCCGATTGGTCGACTGGCACGGCCGGGGTTAAGGATGTAATTTCTCCAGCTCAGCCGACCCGAGTGGCTTTCTCGGACAGTCTTGTCAATGCTACGGAGGACAACGCAACTGTTTTGGGGGTGGACGGAGTCTCCGGAACAGAAATATATTATTCTCTTAGTGACGTCTCAAGCGGAGAAGTGTCCGGACACACGGCCATGGAAGGAGACGGCTCGACCGATATTTCCATCAATGTTTCTTCACTCTCTGACGGAACGCTCACTGCCGAGGTCTATCTGGCCGACAGCGCTTGGAATCATAGTTTGTCCGGGACTGCGACAACGATCAAGGACGCTACTTTTCCTAGCGCGACCTATGCGACTTCGGAGAATGGCTGGTATAGCTCTAATCCGGTTTGGGATATTAATTTTTCCGACAATCGGTCTCTTTCCAGCGTCAAATATCAATTAGACGGAACGGGCGGATCTTGGACGACACTGGCGTCCGGACTTTCCGGAACCAATTTTGGGGATAATTGGTCTCTGGAGAGCGCTATCTGGAGCGGACTTTCTGAAGGGATGCACGAGATATATTTCCAGATAATGGACGATGCCGGCAATGTCTTTGAGACGCTCAATCAGTCCGGAGCCTTTTCTTTTCAAAAAGACATCACTTCCCCTTCCGGAATTACTGGGCTTGTGGCCGACCCGGGAGCTGATATTTGGACCTCTGATGATACGATCGCTTTTGATTGGGATGATGTTTCGGACAGTTCGGGATCTGGACTTTCGGGATATAGTTTCCTTCTCGACCATTCTTCCGGAACAAATCCTGACGAGACAACAGATGGAACAGCTAGCGGTTATGTTTCAGATTCTCTCGGAAGCGCCTCGGATTGGTATTTTCATGTTCGCGCGATTGATAATGCCGGAAACGGTTCAGCGGTGTCTTCAATCGGACCATTTAAGATTGATACCAAAAGTCCCGATATTTCCCATGAAAATCCCGGACCACAGGGGGCAGGGGAGTCAATTTTGATTGAAGCCGAAATTGATGATGATGAACTCTCGGGAATTGATGAAGCTAGAATTTTCTATCGGCTGAAAGGAAAAGGCTGGAGAGACGCTCGGATGAAACGTTCTTCCGGAGACACCTATCGAAAAACTCTGGATATTTCTACTAGCTCCGGGGATGAGTTGGAATATTACATTGAAGCTCGAGACAACGTTGGCAACAAGACTTATGTTTTTTCTTCCGGCAAGACCGAAAATCAAGACAAAGCCCAAGATAATCCCTTGGAAATTTCCATCATTTCTCCCCTTAAATCTTTTGAGCAAAAAGTCGATTTGGGAACGGTTGGAAACTCGGCTGATTTGATAGTCGAATCGGAAGTGGCTGGAGCGATGCTAGACGAGGAAGAAGAAACAGCCATTCCGGCCGAAGAAGAGTCAACTGGAGAAACCAAAAATTGGAGTTGGGTCTGGATAATTTTAGCTATTTTGGGACTTTCGGCTTTGGAAGAGATTTGGCGTCGGTCAAAAAGAAAAAAGAAAAAAAACAGAAAGAAGTAGGAATTTTTAGTTCCCCAAAACCGTCCCGCAAGTGGGGCGGTTTTTTGATGCTATAATTGAAGGACTGGATTCCCGTTTTCACGGGAATGACAATTTTATGAGCCAGGAATTCAAATATACGGCCATAGTCTTGGGCAAGGCCGATGTCGGGGAAACCGATCGAATCTACACTTTCTATACTCGCGAATCCGGAAAGATTCGGGCGATGGGAAGAGGAGCCAAGAAATCAACCGCCAAATTGGCCGGCAATTTGGAGACGGGTAATTTGGTGGAAGTTTGGGTGATGAAAGGCAAGGGATTGGGGAACATTTCCGGAGCCATCGCCCTGGACCATTTTTCGAACCTGCGACTGGACTTTGAGAAGCTGGATTCTTTGCTAGCGGTCTTCAAGATTCTGGGACGCCTCATCTCCGAAGAAGAAAAGGACGAAAAAGTTTTTGATTTGCTTTTGGGTTATTTGAGGGCGCTTGACCAGCAAGAAAATGAAAGGATATTAACGTTGGGATTTCTCTTTAAGTTTTTGGATTCCCTAGGCTATCGCTTTCAGATGAACGAATGCGTTCTCTGTCAGAGAAAGCTGGAAGCGGAAGGAAACTTTTTTGGTTTTCCCGAAGGCGGAGTCATTTGCTCGAAATGTTCCAGTTCTGAGGCTAATAAGATGAGAATCAGCGCCGATGAAATAAAACTGGTGCGGATATTTTTAGCCAATAATTTAAGCAGTCTTTCTAAAATTAAAGTATCGGACAAGAGTCTTATGAATCTGAGAAGGATTTCCGAGGGATTTTTGAAGTGGATCCGGTAGCTTTTGAACGAAAAGTCGTCCGAATATGCTATACTATATACTAGCTAATAAATACTAGCTACCAAACAAGTGTCGCTTTCAGAAATACAAAACAAACTTTATAAGAGAGGGGAAGAGGAGGAAATAAACTTGTCCAAGGTTGAAGATGTCAGGAAGGGAGTAATTTCCAATCCTGAGGAAGGAATAAAGAGAGTTGATATCGCTTCAGATGCTTGGGAAGCTCCTTCTTCAGGGATGTCGGAAGAAACTAAAAAGACTATCAAGGTAGCTGCCTATGTCCTAGGAGGAGTGGTTTTGGTTATCGGTCTAGTTTTTGGCGTTTTCTGGTGGAGGAGTCGGGCTTTTTCTGAAGAGAAAATAACCTTGGCGGTTAATGGTCCCAAAGAATCGCTTTCAGGCAAGAAGGTGGAGTATGAAATCAGTTTTGAAAATCAAAATCGAGCCGATTTGGAGAATTCTGTCTTGAGAGTAAGCTTTCCAGAAAACTTCATTCCGGAAAAGAACGGTAGCTTTAAAGAAGATGGCAATTCAGTCATCTTTGAATTCGGTCGGATTTCTTCTGGCCAGAAAGGCAAGGCTATTCTTCCGGGAAGAATTTACGCTCCCAAGGGGGCTTTTGTCTATCTTCAGGCTAAATTAGACTACGTCCCTTCCAATTTCAATAGCCGTTTTGTGAAAGAGACTCAAATAGGAATTGAAGCCACTTCCTCACCGATTGTTTTTGAAATCACAGCTCCTCAAGGAGTAGCGGATGGAGGTTTGGCGCGTTACGAGGTGGCTTATCGTAATGATTCGGATCGGACATTTGAGAATTTGCGTCTCAAGGCGGAATATCCCGAAGGCTTCACCTATATCGCCTCTTCGCTCAGTCCCCTAGAAGGGAATAATTTTTGGCTGGTGGGAAATTTGGAGCCTCGAGGAGAGGGTAAAATAACGGTAGACGGATCACTTTCGGGAAAACGGGATGAGATACGCAAGACGCGCTTCTCTATCGGATCTTTCGAAGAAGGAGAATTCTTAGCGTATAACGACGAAGAAACTTCAACCAAAGTAATCGCCTCTCCTTTTTCTATTCATCAGCAAATTAATGAGACCGACAAGCTGAATGTTCGGGCGGGGGATTTGCTGCGCTTCAAGATGATATTTCGAAACGAAGGAAATTTAGGGCTTCGAGATGTGGTTGTGACCGAGCATCTGGAAGGAGAGTCTCTGGATTTTTCTACCCTAGACTTGGACCAAGGAGGCAATTATGATTCAGAGTCTCACACAATCACCTGGAGAGCCTCGGAATATCCAGCCCTGTCCAATCTTCTGCCAGGGCAAGAAGAGACTATCCGTTTCTCGATCCAAGTCAAAGATCGCTTACCGATTGAAGACGAGAAGGATAAGAATTTTTCCATAAAGAGTTTGGCTCGGATTGACAGCCCGGATGTTCCGACCCCGATTGATATGAATAAGATAGTTTCTTCCAATATGACCCAGGTTAAGATAATAAGTCCGGTTGACTTTACCGCTTCCGGATTCTATCATGATGAAACTATTCCTAATTCCGGTCCAATTCCGCCCAAGGTTGGGCAAGAGACGAGCTATACGCTCTACTGGAACATTGTCAATGTCTCAAACGATTTGGAAGAGGTCAAGGTCTCTACTTTTCTTCCCAGTGGCGTAGTCTTTTCTGGAGCTAAAGTTCCAGAAAATGAGACGGTGGAATATAATTCCAGAACCAATGAATTGGTTTGGAAGATAGGGAAGTTGTCTTCCGGGGTTGGGATATTATCGCCTTCTCGCAAGCTGGCTTTTCAGGTCAAGGTGAAGCCATCAATTGAGCAGGCCGGAAAGGCAGTCAAGCTTCTCGGGGAGTCGATTTTTAGCGCCAAGGATTCCTTCTGCCAAGAGGAAATATTAATTAAGCACAAGGAAAAAACTACCTATCTGACTGAAGACGAAAAGATACCGATTGGGGGCGATAGAGTGGGTAATTGAAATAAGCTATGTTGGAAATATCAAGCCGGGATGAAAAAAGAAGAGTGGGCAGACTGCATACCAAAAGCGGTGTCATAAACACCCCTTTTTTTATGTCGATTGCCACTAAAGGGGCGGTCAAAAACGTCATGCCCTATGAGCTTCGGGAAATCGGGGCGGAAATAGTTCTGGGAAATACCTATCATTTGTGGCGACGACCCGGAGACGAGCTTATCAAAAAAGCTGGCGGACTCCATAAATTTATGGATTGGGATGGTCCGATTCTCACGGATTCGGGAGGATTTCAGATATTTTCCCTAGGAGCCAGAGCCAAGAAAAACTTCGGCAAATCGGGAGTGGAGCTCAGCGAGGAGGGAGTGCGGTTTGTTGATCCGGAGAATGGCGAGGAGTGTTTTATGAGTCCCGAGAAATCCATCGACATCCAACTCAATCTTGGGTCGGACATTATTATGGTATTGGATGAATGCCCAGCTTTTCCTTGTTCCTATGAAGACGCTAAGATTTCCTTGGAAAGGACTATTCGTTGGGCTAAGCGCTGCAAGGCTTATTTTGAACGGAAAATAATTTCCAATTCTCAATTTTCAATTTCCAAACAATTTCAAAATTCTAATGATCAAAAAATAAAAACTAAAAACTATCAGCTAGAAACCAACTTTGACAGGCCACTTTTGTTTGGAATTGTTCAGGGATCGGTTTACAAAGATCTTCGTGAAGAATCAGCAAAACAGCTTCTCGATATCGGTTTCGACGGATACGCCATCGGCGGGGTGGCGGTTGGAGAGCCGAGAGAAAAGATGCGGGAAATTTTGGAATGGGTAGTGCCGCTTCTTCCGGAGGACAAACCAAGGTATCTTATGGGACTTGGGCGTCCGGAAGAATTAGTCGAAGCGGTTAACTCCGGAATCGATATGTTTGATTGTGTTATCCCGACTCGGGAAGGAAGACACGGCAGACTCTTTCTCCGAAAGAGTAATTTCGAATTTCCAATTTCGAATTTCAAAACAATTCCTAATGACCAAATTACCAATGATAAAAACCTTTTTTACTCTACAATCAACATTAACAACGAGAAATATCGGGAGGATTTTTCGCCAGTCGATCCGCTTTGCGATTGTCCACTCTGTCGGAATTATTCCCGGGCTTATCTGCGACACCTTTCCGCAGTTAAGGAACCGCTGGCGCTTCGCTTAGGGGCTCTTCATAACCTCAAGTTTTATTTGGATTTGATGGGGAAGCTGAAGAGTGAAAATAAAGTTGACGAAGAGGCGAATTTGGCTTAGTATGGATATGTTAAGTATCTGAAGGGATTGGCTCCTTCGGGGGAAATTTTCAAAGAGAGCTCTGTTCCGTCTGTGGGACAGGGAATTCAGGTGGAACCGCGGGCCGAAAAATAGCTCGTCCTGAACAGATAATTTTTAATTATGTGTTTGGGACGGGCTTTTTAATACCCCAAAACAATAAAGTTATGAGTGAAAAAAAACAGAGTCAAATGGATAAGATAGTCTCTCTGGCTAAGCGAAGGGGATTTGTCTTTCCTTCTTCAGAAATCTATGGCGGACTTCAAGCCATCTATGACTATGGCCATTATGGGACACTTCTCAAGAATAATATCCGGGATGCTTGGTGGAAAAGTATGGTCCAAATGCGCTCTGATGTGGTTGGTCTCGACAGCGCGATCTTCATGCATCCGACTACTTGGAAAGCCTCAGGGCACGTCGATGGATTCAACGATCCGCAGGTGGACTGCCGGAAATGTAAGTCGCGCTTCCGGGCCGATCATATCTTAGAAGAATTTGGGATATCAGCTGACAAACAGACCCTGGAATTTCTAAATGATGAACTAAGGAAGCTCAAGGAAGAAGGAAAACTCAAATGTGCTAATTGTGGTTCGACTGATTTAACGGAAGCTAAGATATTTTCTTTGATGGTTAAATCTAATATCGGTTCTCCGACCGATGAACTCAAGGAGGAGAATGTAGTATATCTCCGTCCGGAAACTTGCGGGGGAATCTATTTGGAATACAAAAATACTCTGGATTCGACGCGAATGAAACTGCCCTTTGGAATCGCTCAAGTAGGAAAGGCTTTTCGAAATGAAATCGTAGCGCGCCAGTTTATCTTTAGAACGAGGGAATTTGAGCAGATGGAAATGCAATACTTTTTGCGACCAGAAGAAATGAAAGAGCACTATGAAATGTGGAAGAAATTTCGTTGGCAGTGGTACTTGGAATTGGGAATTCCAGAAGAAAAAATCCGTTGGTATAAGCACGAGAAGTTAGCTCATTATGCTAGTGAAGCCTATGATATCGAATTTGATTTTGGTTCTCTCGGAGGATTCAAGGAAGTGGAGGGGATTCATGCTAGGGGTGATTGGGATCTTTCTCAACACAGTAAATTTTCGGGAGTCGATCTGTCGTACTTTGATGAGAAGACCGGCGAAAAATTTATCCCGCACATTATGGAAACTTCAGTGGGCTTGAATCGCTTGACGCTGGTTTTTCTGGATAATGCCTATACCGAAGAAGAGGTGAATGGGGAAATGCGGACAGTGCTAAAGTTTCATAAATCTCTTGCTCCCATTAAGGTGGCCGTCTTTCCGCTCCTCAAGAACAAGCCGGAGCTTCAGGACAAGGCCAAGGAAATTTATGAAGAACTAAGAAAGCATTTCATGTGCGAGTTTGACGATAATGGAAACATCGGGAAAAGATATCGCCGGCAAGATGAAATCGGAACGCCCTATTGTGTGACAGTCGACTTCGATACTCTCGAAGACTCTTCAGTGACAGTTCGCGATCGTGACACCATGCAACAGACGCGCGTCCGCATCGAGGGTCTTGGGGATTATTTCAAGGAAAAACTGGCAACTTAATTAAGTTGTCATCCCCGATGACAAGCGGGGATCCAGTGATATCTAAATTTAATGACTAGATTCCCGATCAGGTCGGGAATGACAAGAATATGACTATTCAAGAAATATACAAACTGGCGATTGAATTCGGGATTAAGAATGATTTTCGTTCAAAGAAAGAAATCGGAGAACATCTGGGAAGAAAAAAACGGGAATATGAAACTTTGTCGAAAGAAGATCAATCTTATTTTGACAAGGAAAAAATTACCAATCCTTATTCCGATACGAGAATACATTTCAGCGGAGGAAAGAAACAGATAAAGAAAATTTTTGCCAGTATTGATGTTTCGCCCGGCTCCATCTATATTGCCGATGAATTGGGCGCGGATATGGTTCTCAACCATCATCCGATTGGTTTGGCATTGGCCGGATTGGACGACGTTATGGATTACCAAGTAGATCAGATGGAAAAGATTGGAGTGCCGGTCTCAATCGCTGAAAAGCTCATCCATAAAAGGATATCAGAAGTCACTCGCAGGATAAATCCGGAAAATCATTATGAGGTGGTCGATGCCGCCAGGCTTCTTGAAATCAACATGATGAATGTCCATACTCCGGCCGACAATGCGGTAGCTAAGTTTGTTGAAGAATTAATCAGAAAGACTAAGCCTAGATGTGTCGGGGATGTCCTGGAGGTTATCAATAAAGTTCCTGAATATCAGGAAGCCAAAAGACAAGGCGCCGGTCCGATGCTTTTTTCAGGAAGCAAAAATAGTCGGACTGGAAAAATCGTGGTTTCGGAAATGACCGGAGGAACGGAAGGTTCAAAAGAAATCTATCAATCTATGGCTAACGCCGGTGTCGGGACTATCATCAGTATGCACCAAAGCGAGGATCATAGAAAAGCGGCCGAAGAAGCGCATATCAATGTGATTGTGGCCGGGCATATTTCTTCCGACTCTCTGGGAATGAATCTATTCTTGGATGAACTTGAGAAGAAGGGAATTGAAATTGTGCCGACTGGCGGATTAATTAGAGTTTCAAGAAATAAGAAAAAGTGACGCGTAGCGTCATCCCGGACTTGATCCGGGATCTATTATTAAAGAACTGGATTCCCACCTTCGCGGGAATGACACCATTATGAATTATAGAAAAACTACTCTCAAAAACGGGCTTCGGATTCTGACTATTCCGATGAAAAATACCGAGACGGCCACTTTCATGATTATGGTCGGCGTGGGTTCGCGCTTCGAATCAGAAAAAGAATCCGGACTTTCCCATTTTATTGAGCATATGATGTTTAAGGGAACCGAGAAGCGACCAACCACGCTTTCAATTTCGGAAGAATTAGACAGCGTGGGTGGGGAATTCAACGCTTTTACCGGCAAAGACATGACCGCTTACTATGCCAAAACGGATGCCAAGCATATTGGTGTAGCGATGGACGTGATAACGGATATGTTTCTCAATTCCAAATTGGAAACGGAAGAGATTGAAAGAGAGAAGGGAACAATCTTACAGGAGATCAACATGATTGAGGATGCTCCAATGAGAAATGTCGCTGATGTTTTTGAAGGACTGCTCTATCCAGGCAATCCTTTGGGCTGGGATATCTTGGGGAATAAAAAAAGCGTTCAAGCTTTGGAGCGTGATGATTTTGTTAAATATATCAAACGCTTCTACACGGCCGATGGCACGGTAATTGGCGTAGCCGGAAAAATTGATGAAAAAAAGATTATCGGAGAAATCAAAAAACGTTTTGGGGAAATGAAAAATGGCAAGAAGGCGATTCCCAAAAAGATCAAAGAAAATCAGGCGAGTCCGGAGCTGGCCGTTAAGAATAAAAAAACTGATCAGACGCATCTTCAGCTGGGCGTTCGGACCTTTGGTTCCAGTCACAAAGATCGCTTTGCCTTAGCTCTTCTTTCGGTCATTCTGGGTGGCAATATGAGCAGCCGGCTTTTTATCGAGATAAGGGAAAGGAAGGGATTGGCTTATGCCATTAAGACTTTCACCGAATCTTTTCAGGAAGTGGGCTACCTAGCGATGTATGCCGGAGTAGAACACAAAAACCTGGAATTGACTATCAAGACTGCGCTCCAAGAATTCAGGAAGATTTCTTCGGAGAAGGTGAGCGATAAGGAACTTCGAAAAGCTAAGGACTATCTTAAGGGAAAAGCAGTCATGAATTTCGAATCATCGGATGAGGTGGCGGTATTCTTCATTGATCAGGAAGTCAAAGAACGGAAGGTAATGACGCTTCCCGAGATAATCGAAAGGGTGGAATCAGTTTCTCGAGAGGACATTCTTAGAGTAGCAAAAAACATTTTCCGTCCAGAGAAACTCAACTTAGCCGTCATCGGTCCACACAAAGAAACAGGCAAGATTAAGAGCCTGCTAAGGTCAGTGTAGTTATTAGTTTTATTTTTAGTTGGTATGCGTCCCATCGACATCTCAACCAGTTCCATCATCCGAATCTTCCTGATAATTCTCGGAATATATTTTCTCTATCTCATTCGAGATGTTTTAGCTTTGCTCTTCATTTCCATTGTTCTGGTTTCAGCCATTGATCCGGCGGTGGACTGGCTTCACAGAAAAAAGATCCCCAGGTCTTTCGGAGTGCTTCTCATCTATCTAGTCTTGTTTTTCTTGGTCGGGATTCTGATATATTTCCTTATTCCTCCTATCCAGGCTCAGTTTTCTGATTTTTCTAGCAATTTTCCAACCTATGCCGAGAAGCTGAACGCGCCGTTTGAGAACGTTAAAAACGCTTTTGAAACCAGCCACATTGAATTTAGCTCAGAACGCTTTTCCCAGCGACTGGGAGAAAGCATTTCTGATTTTTCGGGGAGCATATTCTCTCGGACTTTCGGGATATTTTCCGGATTCGTCTTTCTTATCGCTATTCTTTCTCTCACTTTCTATATGGCGGCGGTCGAAGACGGGTTTGGAAAATTTTTGCGGATGGTTTTGCCAGTGAAGCATCAGGAATACGCCCTCTCTTTAATGGAAAGGATCAAGCAAAAAATCGGTAAATGGATGCAGGGACAATTAGTGCTGATGTTTTTAGTATTTTTGCTTGATTATGTCGGACTTTCTCTGATCGGAGTTCCTTATGCCTTGGTCTTGGCCATCTTTGCTGGCATTATGGAGATTATCCCTTACGTCGGTCCGATAATCTCGGCTATCCCGGGAATATTTCTCGGATTTATGATATCTCCCTGGGTGGGATTTTTGACTCTTCTTATGTATGTCTTAGTCCAGCAGTTTGAAAACCATATTATTACTCCCCAAGTCATGAAAAAAGCCGTGGGCCTAAATCCCATCGTTGTCATCCTGGCCCTTTTTATCGGAGCTAAAATCGGAGGAGCGCTGGGCGCCATTTTGGCCATTCCGGCTGCGACGGCTATTAATGTTTTTGTGGGAGATATTTTGAAGAAAGAATAATTTTTTTAGGAATATAGTATGTCTTTATACATAGTGGCTACTCCGATTGGCAATCTCAAGGATATGACGCTTCGAGGGCTGGAAGTCCTGAAATCAGCCGATCTCATAGTCTGCGAAGACACGCGGGTTTCCTTAAAACTCCTTAAACATTATGAAATTGAAAAACCGCTTCTTTCCATCCATCAGCATTCTAAGATAGTGAAGTTGGATAAAGTGATTGAAGAGCTAGCGAATGGGCAGGAAGTAGCTCTCATAACGGATGCCGGAACACCGGGAATTTCCGACCCGGGAAACCAGCTGGTGGCTGAGGCCGTAAAGAACGGGATTCAGGTCGTTCCTATTCCCGGCGCTTCGACAGTCGGAGCTATGATAAGCGTGGCCGGACTAAATATGCAAAAATTCGCTTTTCTAGGTTTCCCCCCTCACAAAAAGGGTCGGGAAACTTTCTTCAAAGAAGTGGCCAGATATGATTTTCCGGTTATGTATTTTGATTCAACTCATCGGACAATTAAGAACCTGGAGCTTCTCGAGAGCCTCGCTCCTGGCAAAAATGTTATACTAGG
>JBMOKR010000044.1:0-2165 GCA_049324335.1 Patescibacteria group bacterium
CTTCCAGGGCGGAAGTTTCCTGCTTGTTTTTCAGATAGGGACGGAGAAAGGTTATCGAGCCGATGATGATTATGAGGGCCATCCCGATTACGATGGCAATTAGATTATTTTTGTTTTTTTCCATAGTGGCTTTATTTTAGAACACTTCCTAAAAATTTTCCATAGCCATTCAAGAACTCGGATATTTCCGAAGGTTTTTTCCCTTCTATTTGAACAGTTTTGAGAAGGATGGTTCCCCGGGAAGTTTTGACGGATATGTCTCCTTGATCCTGGAAAACTTGTCCGACATGGATGTCAGAGGGCGCTTCATTTTCGGATAGCCCAATTTTATTCAGTTTGATTCGGCGGAGAGTTCCGGATTCGTCTTCCCAAAAAGTGAAGATTCCTGGCCAGGGATGAAAAGCTCGAAAACGGTTAAAAATGCTTCTAGCTTCTTCATTCCAGAATATGCGTCCGTCCGAACGCTCAATCAGTTGGCAAAAAGTAGCCTGAGAAGGATCCTGCTTCTTTGGGGTTATTTTTCTGTCTATCCAAAGAGGAAGAGTTTTTAGGAGAAGCTCCGAGGAGAGAAAGGCTAGCTTATCCATAATTTCGGGAAGAAGCTCTTCTGGCTCAATCCTTAGCTTATCTTGAGCGATTATATCTCCCGAATCAATGCCCTTATCCATAAGCATAATTGTGGTTCCAATTTCCTTTTCTCCGCTTAAAATTGCATTTTGAATGGGAGATGGCCCACGAAATTTAGGAAGGAGGGAAGCATGGATATTCAAAGCTCCAAAACCGGGAATGGCGAGAACTTCTTGGGGAAGAATCTTTCCGTAAGCGACAACAATGATGAGATCTGGTTTCTGATTTTGGAGATCTAAAATAGAATCTTGGTCAAAGCATTCAATTTGTTTTACTGCGAGGTGGTTTTTTTCAGCAAAAAGCTTGACGGAAGACTCGGAGATTTCCTGTTCTCTTCCAGTCTTTTTGTCTGGTTGCGTATAGACGCTTATAATATTGTAGTTGGCTTTTATGAGTCCTTCCAGAATGATTCTGGAGAAAGAGGAAGTTCCCATAAAAATAGTGCGAAGCTTGATTGGATCGTTTTTCATCTTAGTTTTAATCTTTAATGTTTTCTTTTGATTTAAGTTTTCTTTCCTCGATAGTAATTCCTTCCAAATGGTCAATTTCATGTTGGAAGGCTCGCGCCAAAAGTCCTTCAGCTTTGATATTTAAGGGTTCTCCTTTTTCATCTAGAGCTTTCACAGAAACTTTCTTATGTCTTTTAACCAGGACAAAGGTTCCCGGAAAAGAAAGGCAGCCTTCCTCGCCTAATTCCTTAGCCCAAGATCTCCCAGTTATTTTCGGGTTTAGAAGAATATATGTTCGGCCATCCAATTTAATAATGCAGAGCTGAAGGAGCTTGCCGACTTGTGGAGCGGCAATTCCGAGGCCGTTGTTTTTTTTCATTTCTCCCAGCATTTCTAAAATCAGTTCCTTGATTTGAGGAGAGTGGATATTTTCTATGGGTCGGCATTTCTTTTTGAGAATAGGGTCGGGATATTTGATAATCATTTTCTAAATCAAAGATATTGGATCAACATCGATAATCCATCCGGACGGGAGAGTGGAAAGCAGAGCTTTCAAGGACTCTTCGTCCGCATCTTTTAATAATTTGAGAGTTATCTGTTGGCGGAAACGTCCGCGTATTTTCCCCAAGAAGGCTTTCTGCGGGGCTGAAATCAGGACGGAGGCCAATTTTTTTCTTTGGAGAACTTGAAAAAATCGCAAGGCTTCTTTTTCAGCTTTTTCTTCCTTCAAATCTTGGAAAATCAGACGGAGCATCTTACTGAAAGGGGGTATTTGGAGAGTTTGGCGCTGGTTTATCTGGTTTTGGAAGAAGATACCATAGTTTTTTTCTGAAGCGAGTTGGATAAGTTTGTTTTCCGGGTGGAAGGTTTGAATCAGGAAACTTCCCTGGAAACGGGAATTCGGCCGGGCCAGTCTTCCCTGAAGTTGGAGTAATAGCTGGAAGCCCTTTTCGTCAGTAAAATAGTCAGGAAGAGAGAAGAGCGCATCTGCCTCTATGATACCAACGAGGGCCAAATCAGGCAAATCCCAGCCCTTGGAAATCATCTGGGTGCCAATCAGGATATCGGCCTTATGGTCACGGAATTTTT
>JBMOKR010000045.1:0-8307 GCA_049324335.1 Patescibacteria group bacterium
CCTTTCAGTTGGGCCACTAACAGCGCTTCTGCTCATATATTTTCCATCACGGATCATCTGAATTATTTTCTCTAACTCAGTCAATATCTGGCGCGCTACTTCCTTCTCATTCGCACCTTCATTTCTTATCCCGTCCAAAAGTTCTTTGACTTTCCCAAATATCGTTCTAATCTCATCCAACGCTTCCGGAAGTACCCTACCTTCTTCTTCACACAGAGCTAAAACACCCTCACAATCCTTAAGTGTCATAATCATGTGCGGGGAAAGGGTATTTTCCGATATTTTAGGAACTTCAACTTTGTTTTCCATATAATTTATACATAAAAAGCCTTACAATCCCTACTTTACCAACTATTTTTGGCTTTGTAAACTTGAGTGTGGTAGAATTGGGATAAACAAAAACCTATGTATATCGAACCTCTCAACAAATCGGAAAATTTACTCCGTCGGGAAGACCGAGAAAAAGATCTCGAAGATTTCTACTCCCCCAAACCAGAAATGGAAGAAATGAAAAACTTCGAACCGGCGCGGGAAAGTCTGGCTGAGAAATATTCTCAAAAGGCTCTCATGCATTGGAAGGCGCCGGAATTTGAAAGTCTTTTTCGGCGGGAGAAAAAATGGTATATGTATATCGCCCTTATTCTCGCCGTCATCATTGGCTACGCCGTCTATACCAATAGTCCGCTTATGGCTATCGTCTTCGTCCTAATCGGCATCCTGGGATACATCTACCTCAACCAAGATGCCAGGGAATTGGATTTCCTGATTACTCCAGATGGCATAATTGCCGGACGGGAAATTTACCATTTCGACAATATCGATTCGTTCTGGATATTCTACGAGCCGGGAGATATTAAAGTCATTAGCCTGGATACGAAAAGCTTCCTTACTCCCTTCGTTCATATTCCTATTAATGACCAGGACCCAGTCGCCATTCGTGAAATCCTAGTTAAATATATCCCGGAAGTCAAGCAGGAGCCCAGCGTTATTGATCTCTTGGAAAGGATTATCGGAATATAAATCTTGAATTTAAAAGCAAAAAACACCCCCAGGGTGTTTTTTATGTGCTCTCGGCAGGAATCGGACCTACGACCTTCTGGACCGCAACCAGACGCTCTATCCACTGAGCTACGAGAGCTTTTTTACTTACCTCTATTTTTCTGTGTCCCCAAGAGGATTCGAACCTCTGACCTGTCCGATAGACATCGGACCGCTCTTCGAATTTTGACACCTGTGCGCTTGGCAGGAATCGGACCTGCGACCTTTTGGACCGGAACCAAACGCTCTATCCACTGAGCTACAAGCGCATATTTACTTACTTCTATCTACTGCCTGTCCGCCTCTGGCGGAAGCTACAAGCGCATATTTACTTACTTCTATCTACTGCCTGTCCGCCTTGGGCGGAAGCATACAAGCGCAAAGAAAAAACAGTGAAACCACCCGGATTCATCTTCTGTTCCTAATCCTAATATCTCTTTTCAAATTCCGCAAATATCTGCATCATATTTTTGGTAATCTGGCCAATCTTGCCATTACCTACTTTCCAGGAATCAACTTGGACAATCGGAACCACAAACTTGTTGGTAGCCGTCAGGAAGACTTCATCGGCCTTCTTAAATTCAGAAAAGCTTATCTCTCGTTCCTCAACCGGATATTTTTTCTTGGCCAGTTTCACAATTAGGTTTCGCGTCGTACCCAAAAGAATGTTGTCTTTTGGAGTGATAACTTTTCCGTTCTTAACCATAAAGACATTACTAGTTGAAGCCTCTAGAACCTTTCCATCTTTGACAAAAAGTATCTCGAGCGCCTTGGATTTTTTCTTCCTGTCTTGATTCCTCACCGCTTCAATATAGTTAGCCACTTTAGCTCGCGGAATAGTTCTTTCAAATTCGTGGGTCATGAGCTTGGCTCCTTTTTCATAGATATCCTTAGGCAAATATTGGAATTTTTCAATCAGTATATAGCAAGTCGGTTTTCCACAAAAAGAGAACGCATCAGAGCTGATTCCGCCGGTCAGGATTGTCCGGATGGTCGAACGATTAAACCCATTGAGTTTCAGAAGCTTTGTTAAAATTTCTCCAAATTCCTTCTCGCTCCAGGGAAGCTTCATCCTGAGTTCCCGAGCTGAGTTCTTAAGGCGAGCATAGTGCTCTTTAAAAAGAAATACTTTTTCACCCAGAGCACAAGACACATCAAAAACTCCATAACCCCGAAGCACTCCGATATCATAGGGATCAATCTTTATCTTATCGAGGGTCGTGATTTTTCCGTTAAAGTAGCAATGTCTTTTCATAATTATTGCCCCGTTAAATTGCGACACCAGTCGCATTACTTAACGGAGATATTCTATATTTAGTCTTGGAAACCTCATTATACACCAAAAAAAAGTAAAGACAAATACGAATTCCCTTCCTAGTTTTTCTGCATTATCCTATACTTAAACCATGTTAAAACTCAACACGCCCCTAAAATCCATCCCCCGCATCACTCCCGCCTATGCCAAGCTCCTTTCTGGTCTTGGCCTTTTGACGGTGAAAGATTTACTCCTCTATTTCCCTTTTCGCTATGACGATTTTTCTAAAATTGTAGAAATTTCCGAAGAGCACCTCGGAGAAACTATCACTATTGAAGGAACAGTTAAAAAAATCCAAGCCAAAAAAATTTGGAAAAGAAAGATGACTATCATAGAAGCTGTCCTCGAGGACCAAAACGGGACAGCGTTAAAAGCCATCTGGTTCAATCAAATGTTTGTCCTTTCGACTGTAAAAGATGAAGCCACTGTCAGATTGTCCGGAAAACTGGAACTGAAAGGGCGAACTTTTCAGATGGTAAGTCCTTCTTTTGAAAGAGCAGCCAGAGACGCTACCAACACAGGACGCCTTGTTCCGGTTTACAGCGAAACTAAGGGCCTCACTTCTAAGTGGCTAAGATGGCAACTTAAGACTTTCCTGCCTCTCGCCAAACAGATTCCCGAAGTAATTCCAAAAAATATCACGGAAAAATTCCATCTCTATTCCTTTCCCAAGGCCATCAGAGAAATTCATTTTCCGACGACTCCCAAAAATCTGGAACGCGCCCAAAAAACCCTGGCTTTCCAAGAGATGTTTTTGATCCAGATGAAAGCTCTACAGGTTCGAAGCTTGTGGCTTGGGAAAAAGTCCAATTCTTTCAAATTCAGTGAAAAAAATATTCAAAAATTCACTGCTAGCTTGCCCTTCAAGCTAACCGACGCCCAAAGAAAGGCCGCTTTTGAAATTCTAAAAGACCTCGAAAAAACCCGCCCCATGAACCGGCTCCTAAACGGCGACGTCGGGAGCGGGAAAACTGTAGTGGCCGCTCTCGCCTCTTTGCCGATTCTTGAAAACAAAAATCAAGTGGCTATTATGGCCCCGACTGAAGTTCTGGCCAAACAACACTTTGAGAGCTTCTGTCAGTTATTTAAAGATTATCCTTTTAACATCGGGCTTCTGACAAATTCCTATAAACTGCTATGTCATCCCCGCGAAGGCGGGGATCCAGTCTCAGGACTGAAAGTTTCTACACTAGATTCCCACCGGAGTTTATCCTCGCGAAGCAAGGGCGGGAATGACAATAGAAAAGAACTACTAGAAAAGATGAAATCCGGCCAAATTGATTTAATCATCGGCACGCACGCTCTCATTCAAAAAGATGTGGCTTTCAAGAATCTGTCCTTGGTCATCATCGACGAACAGCACCGCTTTGGCGTCGCGCAAAGAGCTCACCTTCAAGATGAAACTATGCGGATGGATGATGGTAGCACGAAAAATATCCCGCATCTTCTAACTATGACCGCCACTCCCATTCCCCGAAGTCTGGCCATCGCATTTTTTGGCAGCCTCGATCTCTCGATTCTCGACGAGATGCCTAAAAACCGAAAACCGATAAAGACCCAGATTATTCCGCCACTCGCCAGAGCAGAGGTCTATAATTTTATCCGAGAAGAAATCAGAAAAGGCCGGCAGGTCTTCATCATTCTGCCCTTAGTTGAGAAATCAGAAAGTCTGAAAGACGTGAAAGCCGTAAAAGAAGAGCACGCGCGACTCGCAAAAGATATTTTTCCCGAATTTAAGCTTGGACTTCTGCATGGCAAAATGAAACCCAAAGAAAAAGAAGCAGTGATGCAAGAATTTTCTGAGAAAAAAATTGATATTCTGGTTTCAACTTCCGTCGTCGAAGTGGGCATTGATATTCCCAACGCCAGCGTGATTGTAATTGAACACGCCGACCGCTTCGGCCTCTCGCAACTCCATCAATTCCGCGGACGCGTCGGACGCGGCGAGCATCAGTCCTATTGTTTCCTCATGACCGACTCGGAAGAAAAAAGTTCGAACGAAAGACTCTTAGCGCTCGAAAAAACCAACGATGGATTCAAGATTGCCGAAGAGGATCTGAAGCTCCGCGGTCCCGGTCAATTTTTCGGAACGCTTCAATCGGGACTGCCAGATATTACTATGGAAAATTTAGCTAATTTGAAATTGATAAAGTTCGCTCGCGCAGAAGCCACTCAGATTTTGAAAACCGACCCAACTCTTAAAAATTATCCAGAAATAAAAAAAGCTCTTCGGAAGTTTGAAGAGTCTGTTCACTTAGAATAGTTTTCTTGTTTTTTATTTTTCCTTTCCGGCAGCGAAGGGGTGAGCCCCTTCGCTGCCGGTTAATTTAGTCAGTTTTCAATCCCAACCTCCTTTCCAGTTCCTCCACCTCGGCCATTTTGCCAGAGGCCTCGACGCTATGAACACCGTAGTTAATAGAGGAGTGGTCCTTTTGGAGGATGCGACTAATTTCTCCAACTGATAGGGAGGTGTGTTTAGAGGCCAGGTAGGCGACTAGATGGCGAGGCCAAGAAAGCTTTTTGCCCCTGACCTTTCCACATAGCTTTTCCCGGGTTACCCCATAGGCCCCACATACCGCTTCAATTATCTTATCTATACCAACAGTCGGAGCAGCAAAACCATTAATCTCAAGGACTTCTCGGCACAAGGCCACATCCATCGGTTTTTGGTTTAAGCTTGCCCGAACCGCTAGGTTTACAAGCGCTCCCTTGAGAGAGTTGATGTGCCTCCCGCTAAAGTGTTCCGCCAAAAGTTCGATCGCTTCTTGATCGATGCCTGCGATTCCCTCATCCTCTGCTAGTTGCTTGAGAATCACTTTGCTGGCCTCGAAATCAGGAGGCGTTATTTGCGCCACCAGAGCGCTTTCCAACAAACTTCTGAGTTGTCCATCAAAGAGTTTGACTTCGTATTGCAACTCTGTCGAAGTTACAATTACGTTGCCACCCCTTTTCAAGACGGATCCCGTTATCTGGCCAAGAAACTCTTGTGTCTTGCGCTTATCTTCAAGGTGCTTGAGTCCCTCAAGGATAAACACATCCACCGTGTTATATCTGGCCAGAAATTTTTCCACCTCCTTGGCCCGAATTGACCTGATCATCACGTTCATAAATTCGTCAGCGGTAACCAAGGCGACTTTCTTACCTTTTGCCTGAAAAGCAGCCCCCATAGCAACTACCAGGTAAGTCTTCCCCAGCCCATTACCGCTCACCAGCAAAAAGGCTCGCATAGAAGCGTTCCCTTTCACTAGTTCACGACAGCAGGACAGAGCAAATCTGTTACCCTCCCAGATAATAGCCCGCTCCAACCTGGACTGACTGGAAGCTAGAGGAAAAGTAAGTTCGCCTACCGGTTTTTGGATTTCCGGCAGTGGTGCCTTTTGGCTTTCAGCCACTTTCAAGGCAACCTGCTCAATAGTCACCCCAAGAGCTTCAGCCAAAAGTCCAAGATGTTTGTCTCGAGTCCAGTTTCTGTGGAAGTTATTCGGACAGGTTATTACAAAACCGCCCTGACCGTCTTCGGCTACTACAAGCGGTTCTATCCAAACCTGAGCCTCCTCACGATCGAGTTCCCCATTTGCAAGAAGAAACTCCATGAACGTGCCACTTAAGTCAACGACTTCTTGGCCCATGTGAGCCCCCCTTTCGTAGCAAACTGTTTAAAACTTGTATTTCATTAGCCCCGTTGGGGCTATTTTTCCTTTTTTCAACGAACAAAAATCCGGCTCAGACTAAACTGGCCCGATAGAACAATGTAGCGCAAAATCCCTAGAAATACAATACCAAACAAAAAAAGCCCGAGAGTGGGCTTTGGTCTACGAAAGAAGGACTATTTCTTTTTTTTAACTGTGAGCTTTTGGTAAACTTCTAGCATTTTTCTGGCGCAAACCGAAGCTGTATATTTTTCCTTAGCGAGCCGGGATGATTCCTTGCTCATCCTTCTTCTCAAATCCAAATCCTGGATAAGTCTCTGGCATTTGTCGCTAAATTCAGAAATATCTTCCCCTACTAAAAATCCGTTTTCTCCATCTTCTACAAGAGAAGAGACGCCGGTTGCTTGCACTGCCACGATTGGCAGACCCATATACATAGCTTCCGTCACGATCATACCCTGGGTTTCAGAAAGCGAGGAATAGACAAAGACATCGGCCGCCGCATAGTAGTCTTTAACCCTTTCTCTCTCCACCTCTCCACTAAAAAATATCTTGCCTTCCAAATCATTTTCTCTGACCCAAGTCTCCAGCTTCGGCAAAAGATACCCTCCTCCCACAATCAGAAATTTAGCTCGCTTTTCTTCCTTCAGAATATTTCGAAGAGAATCAAAAATGAACTCGACATTTTTCTCTTCCGTCAGCCGACTCACTAGAAGAAAAACCACGTCTTCATTGGAAAGACCCAGATCTTTTCTCACTTTGAAGCCATCGGCTGATTGGAAAACTTCCTCTTCTACTCCGGTTGAAATGGCCAACATATCCCTTTTGACTCCCCACTTTTTGAGTATGGGGATTATCGAATCGGTCGGAACAATCACTTGATCGGCTAGATTGGCATAGGTTCTAGCATTTCGAATCGTCCACCAAGCTACCAGTCCAGAAGGCAAGAAAGGAACGAAATTGGCGTAGCGATCATAGAGGGTGTGCCAGGTGAAGACCAGCGGGATTTTTTTCTCCCAAGCCCATTTCCTGGCCACCCCTCCCAAAAGATTGGGGTGCTGAGAATGAATGATGTCCAAATCAAGCGCTTCCAAGACTTTGTCAATCCTGCGGGAATACGGAATGGCTAGTGGAAAACGAATCTTTATTTTAAGATCCCAGGCCGGATAACGAAAAACATTCTCGTTTTTGTCAACATATCCCGGCCACCGGGGAGCAAAGATAAAAACTTCGTGACCCATTTTCTCAAATTCTTTCCGAAAAGACTCGACTGACCCCGGGACTCCATAAGGGTTGGGAAGATAGTTATTGGTAAATATTCCAATTTTCATAGACTTCAATTCTTCTTGATGAAATCCAAAATGTCTTCAAAAACATTCTCGTTCTTGATGTCAGAAATGAAAGTATGATAGGCTCGGCGGATATATTTTTTCTTCTTAGAGACCGACCCCAAGGCATCAAAGAGAAGTTTGAGACTTCTCCGACTCACCACATGGTCGCTAAGCGACTGGATGACAAAGGTTGGTTGCTTAACAAGAGAAGCGATTTCCCGAGTAGCTTTAACCAATTCAAAAATTTGAAGGGCGCTCCTGATTGGATAGCTCTGGTAAGCGATTATGCGAGTGATGGTATTTCTGGCTCCGAAAGTCGGAGGATAGTACTTCTGATTATATTTCTTAAATCTTCCGACAAAGCTAGCCAAAGCAACACTCATTCTTTCAAATTTTATCTTGAACGGAGTTGCCATAAGAATCAAGGCGGAAATTCCAGAATGCTTCTGAGCCAAAAACATCGACAGGCAAGCTCCGATTGAAGTTCCAGCCAGATAGACTTTAGAATGAGAGCTCTTAAGCTCAGCGTATTCTTCGTCCAATTGAATCACCCAGTCTTCCCAAGAAACGTTTTCCAAGTCTTTGGGGACGGTTCCATGGCCTTTAAGCATCGGGGCTCGGACGGTATAGCCATTCTCATTGAGATATTTGCCTAATCTTCTAACCTCGTAAGCCGTCGAAGTCCAGCCATGCACCAAAAGGACGGCTTGGCCATTGGTCCCCTGGAAAAAAAAGTCCTTATTCACCAGATCCATCTCTTTTTCCAGAAGTTTCTTAGGATTCCAGAAAAGGACACTCTTGGCTTTTTGATATATTTCCTTAACCATACTCGCAACTCTTGATTTATTCTTTTATTTATGCTAAGCTAGGAAACGTTATTATTCATGCCGCGTTCGCCCGCCTCGCGTCGACAAGCGGTCTTCCGCGAGTCGAGGCGGGTCTAGCCCGAAACTAAAATATCATATGCCGCGTT
>JBMOKR010000045.1:8317-15327 GCA_049324335.1 Patescibacteria group bacterium
CGGACCAGTTTTCCATCCATTTGGAGAAAAAGTTTAAAATAATTCATGCCGCGTTCGTCTAGCCCGGTCTAGGACGCCAGGTTCTCATCCTGGAAATCAGGGGTTCGAATCCCCTACGCGGTACCAAATTGGTATGTAGCATGTAGAAAGCCGGTATGGAAATCCGGTTTTTTTCTTTTTTGACTTACCTCTAAAATATACCTACTATAATAATAAGCCAAGTGAATTCTATCAAACTATGAAAATTCTCGCCATCGAAACTTCTTGCGACGAAACCTCAGCTTCAGTTTTGGAAGAAAAGAAAGGCAAAATAAGGGTACTTTCCAATATTGTTTCGTCTCAGATAAAAATCCACGCAAAATTTGGAGGAGTGGTTCCCAATCTGGCTTCGCGAGAGCATGTCAAAAACATCGTCCCGGTTCTTGAGTCAGCCCTTCGAGAATCAAAAATCAACCTTCGAGATATCGACCTCATCGCCGTCACAAAAGGGCCGGGACTTATTCCAGCCCTCCTTATTGGAGTAAGCGCCGCCAAAGCCCTAGCCTATGCTACAAAAAAACCGCTCCTCGGAATCCATCACATTGAAGGACACATCTACGCCAACTTCGTTGGCGAAAGTCAAAAGTCAAAAGTCAAAAGTCAAAAGAGAGAAAAGATTGAATTTCCTGTTTTATGTCTAGTGGTTTCCGGTGGACATACTCAGCTAGTTCTCATGAAAGATCATTTGAAATACAAAATAATCGGCGAGACCCAAGACGATGCAGTTGGAGAAGCCTTTGATAAGGTGGCCAGGATTTTAGGATTAGGCTATCCCGGCGGACCCAAAGTCTCCCAGGAAGCCGAGAAGTTCAAAACCCGCAAACTACAACCCGCAAACTACAAACTGGTTCTTCCTCGCCCAATGCTAAATTCGAAAGATTTCAATTTTTCTTTTTCGGGCCTCAAGACTGCCGTCCTCTATGAGACCAAGAAACATCCGGGCCGGCTTAAGAATAAAGCCTATGTTTCTGAATTATGTCATGAGTTTCAGGAGTCCGTAATTGATGTCTTGGTCTCCAAGACTATCCGAGCCGGAAAAAAATACAAGGTCAAAACTATTATGCTTTCCGGAGGAGTAAGCGCTAATAGCGAGCTCCGTCTCCGAATGGGAGAAGCCGTCCAGGAAGGCCTGTCGGGAGTTTCCTACCAAATCCCAGAACTAGCCTACTGTGGAGACAATGCTGCTATGATTGCTACTGCCGCCCTTTATCGCTATGGGAAACTTAAAGATACAAAAAAATTGGAAAATAATTGGAAAAAATTAGAGGCTGTTTCCAGCCTGAAACTTTCATGAAAAAAACTTTGACTTTTCTGACACTAGGAATCATAGGCGCGGCGGCAGCTCTATTTTTGGAAATAATTTTCTCTTTGGCCTTCCCAACTCAGGTAGCCGTCCAAGAATATTTCGAAAGATTTACTGGGCTCCTTCTCCTGGTTGTCCTGATAGAAGAATTTTTCAAAGTCTCCTTTCTCTGGAAAAGCCTCGCCTTTACTCCCAAGATAGATTTGCCACTTGGCGGACTTATTCTGGGAATCGGATTTGGACTAAGCGAGCTGGTTCTTAAAAATATCTTCTGGAGCGAAGCTTTTTCACTCGGTCAACTCTCTGCCCTTTTGGTCCATATTTTGACCGCTTCACTTTCTGGTTATCTGCTTTCGCGGAGCTTTCTCAGTGAAAAATCATTAGTCTTTCTTTCCTTCTTGATTTCAACATTTCTCCATCTGAGTTATAATCTGGCCATAATCCACCTATTTTCCTGAACTTGCCAAACGATACTTTTAAAAGTATAATGTCTTCAGTAGTCCAAATAAAAAACTAGGCTTAAAAATATGGTCAAGGTTAAAAAATCCTTTCTAGAGAGACTCACTGGTTCTTCCAAGATAGAACCAGCAGAATATTCCCAGCCCATGAGAAGGCTCGATCCGCAAAGTATCTACCAGGAAGAAGAGCGTAGCGCCGAAATGATTCTCAATGACTCTCCCAGTTCTCGTGAGGAGCTCCTGGCCCAGGAAGATGACGGGGAAGGACAGCTCACTATTGATGTTTACCAAACCGATAATGATATTGTTATCAAATCAACCATCGCTGGAGTAAAGCCAGAAGATTTAGATGTGAGCATCAATAATGATATGGTCACCATTAAAGGAGAAAGGCGAAGCGAAGAAGAAATCAGTGATGAAAATTATTACTACCAAGAGTGCTACTGGGGAGGGTTCTCCCGTTCCGTAATTTTGCCAGTGGATGTGGTCTCAGAAAAATCAGAAGCTTCCATGAAAAATGGCATCTTGACCATTCGTCTTCCCAAAGCCGATGTCAACAAGACCAAAAAGATCCAAGTCAGAGGTTTCTAAATCAGCCACTATTTCTTTGGATATTCCGAAGCCTCGTCCCGCCCAGCGGGACGAGGCTTTAAAATAAAAGGTTTGATTCAACGGAAAAATTCCGCTAAACTGGAAATATGTCCAGACTTTTTTTATCAGTTCTATTTCTAACACTTTTTAGCTCCTCGGAGGTTCAGGCGGCTAATTTGCCTTCGGCCAAAAACAAGACCGTCGCCCCGGTCTATAATCTGGAAATTAAAGTAGCTGATTCCAGCTATAGTCTCTCTCAAAAAGAACTTGAGACTTGGAGAATTCTAAAAACAGAACTGCGATTTAGTCCGGGATACCAATCGGAAATTGAAAATGGCAATCTCTGCCAATATTTTTCCTCTCTGGATTGCCGACTTTCTTTTTCTCTATCCGACTCAAATCATATTAAAAATATTTCCTCTCATGAAATCAATGTTGAAATGATTCAGAAATTCATCGACGATCTGGCCAGAAAGGTTAATAAGGATCCTGAAAATGCCAAGTTTGCTATGGAAAACGGACGCGCCATCGCTTTTTCTCTCAGTAAGAAAGGAGTCGAACTCGACAAAGAAAGTTCTCTGACCAAACTTGTTGAATTTGTTAAAGGCCGGAATTTTCAAATAGACCAAGATTTGATTCTGGAACTTCCCTATACAGAAAAGTTTCCGGAAGTCACCATTGATTCAATCGAAAACATGGGCATTGATTCCTTGATTGGACAAGGGAAATCAAACTTTCGCGGTTCTCCCAAAAATCGAATCCACAATATCAAGGTAGCTACTAGTCGTTTTAACGGCCTTATGATAAAGCCAGGAGAAGAGTTTTCTTTCGTTAAAAATCTGGGAGAAGTGGATGGGGAGCATGGCTATCTCCCGGAATTAGTTATTAAGAATGACAAGACCGAACCGGAATTTGGAGGAGGAATCTGCCAAGTCTCTACCACGGCTTTCCGGGCCGCTATCAATTCAGGGCTAGAAATCACCGCCCGAAGAAACCATGCTTACCCAGTCGCCTACTACAATCCTCAGGGTATGGACGCCTCTGTCTATGTCCCCAGGCCTGACTTGCGTTTCAAAAATGATTCGCCGGGGTATATCCTGGTCCAAACTGAAATTCAGGGTACCGAGCTCACTTTCAGCTTTTTTGGAAAAGACGACGGCCGGAAAACAGAGGTGATTGGACCGAAAATCATCGAGAGGAATCCGGATGGATCAATGAAAACTACTTTTACCCAGAAAGTATTGGACAAGAACGGTTCCGTCATTCGAGAAGATGTCTTTAATAGCAACTACGATTCTCCCGACAAATATCCCCACCCAGGAGAAAGTTCTGGGGTTCTCACTACAAAACCAGATAACTGGTCAGATAAGGAATGGTCGAAATACAAGAAGGAACACGGGGTTTAATTGACTGACAAAGGGTTTTCTGCTATATTACTCCTGTTGCCTGATTTGATTTGTTTGCCCTTTTAAAAAACGAACTTCCATGATATAATCGTAGAGTAAATGTATCATTAGCGTATTATGAAGTTTGAAGCCAGAAAGAAAGCCATTAAACTAAGAAAATTAGGTTATACTTATACACAAATTTTGGAAAAAGTATCCGTATCTAGAAGCACCTTGAGCATATGGCTAAGAGATGTAGAATTGACCACTTCTCAGAAGGAATATCTCTACAATAAATCACGCCAGAAAAATGCCTACCGGTTAGCTAAATTAAATCAAGCAAGAAGAATTGAGAGAACAAAAAGTATAATTGAGATATCAAAAAAAGAGGCCTTGAAAATGTTTAATAATCCCCTATTCTCATCTGGCCTTATGTTATATTGGGCAGAAGGAGATAAATCTGATAGCAACGAAATTGTTAAATTCACGAATTCCGATCCCAATATGATAAGTTTAATGATTAGCTGGTTTCAGAAAATAGGAAAGGTTGAAAAATCGAAGATAAAGTTGACTCTTCATATACATGAATTACACAAGAAGTCCGCGATTGAAAAATATTGGTCTAAAGTAACAGGCATCCCATCCAAACATTTTTATAAAACTCAGATTAAGAAAACATCTCTTGGACAGAGAAGAAACTGCTTATATAACGGCACTTGCTCTATAAGAGTAAATAGTCGGGAATTATTCAGGAAAATAAAGGGTTGGAGATTGGGATTTATAGAAAAACTAATGTTCCCGTAGCTCAGCTGGATAGAGCGAGAGCCTTCTAATCTCTAGGTCGCAGGTTCGAATCCTGCCGGGAACACAATATTTGCCCTTATAGCTCAGTTGGTAGAGCAGTCGCCTCTTAAGCGAATGGTCCCAGGTTCGAGTCCTGGTGGGGGCACAAAAAAGCCTGGATGGTCTCCCGATGCGAATCGGGATGGGGGCACAAAAAAGCCTGGATGGTCTCCCGATGCGAATCGGGATGAGGGGCACAAAGACATGGCGGCTATCGTTCAATGGTAGGACATTAGTTTGTGGCACTAAGAACCTGGGTCCGATTCCCAGTAGCCGCCCCAAAAAATAGCTTCAATTAAAAACGTACTGACCTGGGTCCGATTTTTACCCCGTACCCCTTCGTGGTTTGGGGCCCAGTAGCCGCCCCAATATATTCTAAGTAAAAAACCGCCCAAAAGGGACGGTTTTTTTACTTTCTCACTTTAGCTAGTTGCCTTAAACGACAAAGTTTATCAATTTTCCTTTAACAAATATCACTTTCTTAATTTCTTTTCCCTCTAAATATGGCTTCATCCTTTCGTCAGACATTGCCTTTTCCCTGGCCTCATCCTCGGATATTTCCGCGCCAACCGTCATTTTGCCTCTCACTTTTCCATTGATTTGAATTACCATTTCTATCTCCTCATCCTTCACCAGTTCCGGATCATACTCGGGCCATTTTTCTTGAAAAATACTGGTTTCATGTCCCAGTCCCAACTCGCTCCAGAGATATTCAGCCGTATGTGGAGCAAATGGAGCCAGTAGTTTTATGAAAATATCGATAACCTCTTTATTGACCGAATTCTTCTCTACTGTCGCCTTTTCCAAATAATTCAAATGCTCCATAAGCGCCGCGATGGCTGTATTGAACTTCAAATTTTCGATATCCTCTGAAACTTTCTTGATAGTCTTATTAGTATTTCTAAGACACTTTGGATTTTCCGTTTCTTTACTCAAAATAGTCTCAACTAATCGATTGGTTCTTTCCAAGAATCGCGATACTCCAATTATGCCTTTCGTATTCCACGGTTTCATATCCTCGAGCGGTCCCATAAACATTTCGAACATCCGGAGAGCATCGGCGCCATATTTTTCCACCACCTCATCAGGATTAACCACGTTGCCCTTAGATTTACTCATCTTTGTGCCGTCTTCTGCCAGAATTATTCCCTGATGCCTAAGCTTTGAAAATGGTTCGTCAAAATCGATGAGCCCCAACTTGTGAAGCACTTTGGTAAAAAACCGAGAATAGAGAAGATGAAGAACCGTATGCTCCGCTCCACCGACATAAAGGTCGACCGGCAACCACTTTTTGAGATTTTCTTTTGAAGCAAATTCTTCCGTGTTTTTCGGATCAGCATAGCGAAGATAATACCAAGAAGAACAAACGAATGTGTCCATAGTATCAGACTCGCGCCGAGCCTCTCCTCCGCACTTCGGACATTTCACCTTCTGAAAACTCTCCGAGTATTTTAGCGGCGATTCTCCAGTCGGCAAGAAACTTACATCATCTGGCAGAACGACCGGCAGATCACTTTCCGGAACTGGCACTTCCCCACACTGGTCGCAATATATAATCGGAATTGGCGCGCCCCAATATCTTTGTCTTGAGACCAACCAATCACGAAGTTTGTAATTCACAACTTTTTGACCCAGATTATTTTCCTCAAGCCAGGCAGTCAATTTTTCCTTGGATTCTTCGGAAGCTTTTCCATCATACTCTCCAGAATTAATAAGCCAACCATAATCAGTGAAGGCCTTCTCTGAAATTGAAATATTATAGCCATCATCTATGACTTTTCTAATTTCTAAGTCATTTCTCTTCGCAAACTCAAAGTCTCGCTCATCATGAGCCGGCACGGCCATCACCGCTCCTGTTCCGTAGTGGCCGAGGACATAATCAGCCACAAAGAGTGGCACCGCTTCATTATTGAACGGATTCACAACTTTGACACCCTTAAGTTCTACTCCGGTTTTTTCTTTCGCTTCCATACGATCCAAGTCAGTCTTCTTTTTGGCTTCTTCCAGATATTTCTCTACCCCATCCCAATTTTGAATCTTATCCTTGAGACTCTGGATAATTCCGTGCTCCGGCGCCACGACCGCATAGGTCATACCAAAAACCGTGTCTATCCGAGTGGTAAAGACTTCGATGAATTCTTCCGTTCCTTCGATATTCATTTTAAACTGAGTCCCGATGGACTTCCCGATCCAATTCAGTTGCGCCGCTTTGGTCGAACTTGGCCAATCGACATCGTCGAGACCATTTATAAGGCCCCTCGTAATCCCCCTCTCCTTACCAAGGAGAGGGCTGGGGTGAGGTCTGAAAAACTCTTTGCTCTTCTTCGCCTCAGGATTCCCGGCAATAAAAACCACTTTATCCCGACCCTTCAAAATTCGGCCATTATCCGA
>JBMOKR010000045.1:15337-16170 GCA_049324335.1 Patescibacteria group bacterium
CCTCTCCTTACCAAGGAGAGGGTTGGGGTGAGGTTGATCTTCAATAAAATCCGTAATTTTAAAAAACCATTGTTCGAGATCTTTCTGGATCACTTCCGACTCGCATCTCTCGCATTTGCCATTTTCAGCCTGCTCATTGGCCAGAACCGTCTGACATTTGGGACACCAGTTAACTTTGGCCTTTTTCTTGTAAGCGAGTCCATTTTTGTAGAGCAAAAGAAAAAACCACTGGGTCCATTTGTAATACAGTGGGTCTGAAGAAACAACTTGGCGATCCCAATCATAAGAAAATCCCATCGAATCAATCTGTCGCTTGAAAGTTTCAATAGCTTTTTTGGTTGTCTCACTCGGATGCACTCCGGTTTTGACAGCATAGTTTTCCGCCGGAAGACCGAAGGCATCAAAGCCCTGGGGATGAAGAACGTCAAAACCTTTCATCCTAAGATATCTTGAATATATGTCAGTGGCTGTGTAGCTTTCAACGTGGCCGACGTGAAGCCCTGCTCCCGATGGATAGGGAAACATATCTAAGATAAAGCGTTTTTTGTCTTTTTCTGGATTTTCGGGAGTTTTCAAGAGTTCGGGATTTTTAACCCAAATTTCGCGAGCCCTCTCTTCAATTTTCTTGTGATCATATTTGCTGTCCATAAAGCTATTTTAAAGCAAAACAAGCTTTTTTTCAAGGAATAAGCCCGGAAACGAACGACGGGCGCCTCCCTGTTAGGGAAAGCGCCCGCTTGCTTGGCTTATCAGCCAGGAACCACTGAGGAATGGAAGTGCCTTATGCCCCAAGTGCCATTTACACGCTCCCAGACAAAGGTGAATCTGGCATT
>JBMOKR010000046.1:0-2102 GCA_049324335.1 Patescibacteria group bacterium
CCTCTCTAAAGTTCTTCTAAACTTCTCCTCTTCTTTTTGAATTTCCTCCAAAATAAAATTCTTGTTTTCCTCCAAGCCCACGTAAAAATTTCCGTAGTTTTTAATAACTACTTCGGCTATTTGAGACGTAAAATTATTTTCGATGCCTAGCATTTTTCCATAACGAACTGCTCGCCGAATGAGGCGACGAAGAATGTAACCCCGGTCAGTATTAGCCGGGACGACTCCGTCAGAAAGCATAAATGTTGAAGCGCGAAGATGATCAGCCACTATTCTCAGTTGTTTTCTCGTATCTACCCAGCATTTTTCTCCGGATTCTATATATTCCTCATCTGCCTTATCCCCATATTTCATACCGGACAGCTCTTCCAACTTATCAAATATCGGAGAAAATAACTCGGTATCAAAAGCATTTCTTTTCTCATTCAAAACGGCAAGAGTACGCTCCACTCCCATTCCCGTGTCCACATTCTGTTTGATTAGCTTCTCATATTTTCCGTCCGCAGTTTTGTTGAATTCCATGAAAACATCGTTCCAAATTTCAAGAATTCGAAAACTATCCACCAGTTCGGAAAATTTTCCTTCCAATTTACCTTCTTCCGGCCGAACGTCATAAAACATTTCCGTGTCTCCTCCACAGGGACCGGTCGCTCCGGCAATCCAGAAGTTATCATCCACGCCAAGCGGAATAATTCTCACTTTCCCACTAATCATTTCATCCTCTCCGGCCACATCCACTTCCATTCCGGCCATTTCCTTGAAAACTTTTTTCCAAATCTCAATCGCTTCCTCGTCCCGCGGAATTCCGCCTTCTCCTTTGAAGGTGGTGACATACAGTCGCTTAGGATCAAGTCCTAGCCATTCTTTGCCAATTAGAAACTCGAAGCTCCATTCAATGGCTTCTTTTTTGAAATAATCTCCAAAGCTCCAATTGCCCATCATTTCAAAGAAAGTCAGGTGTCGGTTATCTCCCACGTCGTCGATGTCTCCTGTTCGAACGCACTTCTGAACATTGGCCACGCGCGTTCCCCCTGGATGCTTCTCTCCCATAAGATATGGCACGAGCGGATGCATCCCAGCCGTTGTGAACAACGTCGAAGCGTCATTTTCCGGAACCAAAGAAGCCGAAGGGATAATAGTATGCCCCTTCGATTCCATAAAACGTAAAAATTTCTCTCTAAGCTCTTTAGCTGTCATAAATCCCTATTTCAATCTCTCTAAATATGTCCTGAGCGATCTCTCCGCTTCTCCTTTGAATTCATACCCCCGACTCAACTTGCCTTTGATAGCGGTAATAACTTCTTCTATCTCCATTTTCCCTTCCTTGAAGGGCCTTTCTACTTTATATTTAGCCCATTCTTTTGTAGAATCAGGGAATTCTGAACCTGTCGCCTCGGCGATTTTTTTTATTTCTTCCGCAAGATTTGAAATCATATTTTTAAACTCTTAAAAAATTAGACTAAAATATTCATCTGCTTATTAAGATGATTGAGTTGGCTCTCCAAATCCGATATCTCAACTTCCATCTTTCGCATCTCCGCTTCCTTTTCTTCAATCAGAAGATCCAGTCTTTCTCGGTCTTTTCGTAATTTCCTAATTTCCATCTCGAGCTCTCCCTTCTTAAGATTGGCTCTCCGATGGTCAGATTCGAGGATTATCTTTTCCCTGTCGAGCTCGTGCCTTTTTCTTTGATTGACTTCTTTTTTGTTCAGACCCTCTCCCTCATCTTCATTTCCTTGATTGAAATTTATCGGACTGCTTAGCATAATTTTGTCTTATTTGATTATTCCCCCTCCCAAAACCATTCCCCGAGAATCATAGAAAACTGCTGACTGACCGGCAGTAATAGCCTTCTTGGGCTTCTCGAACACCACTCTAAGGCCAACCTTTTCTTTTTCTATTATAGCAGAAGTTAGCTCTTCCTGATACCGAATCTTGACTAAGGCTCGGAGAGGAAAAACCGGTTCATTCGAAATCCAGTTTGCCCTAGTGATTCGCAAGATTTTTCCTTCTAAGAATCTCTTCGATTTATCATTGGAAACTTGAAGAAAATTATTCTTAAGATCTTTGGAAAATACATAATATGGTCCGTCGCCTCCGAT
>JBMOKR010000047.1:0-777 GCA_049324335.1 Patescibacteria group bacterium
GGATTTGATCTATTGAACATAGTGGGAAATGAAAAAATCAAGGAAAAAAACTTCCAGGAGTTTATTAAGATATTGAAATAGCAATGGTAGGAAATGCCAAAAAGAGAAGAAAAATTAGGATAGCGATGGTGGCTCCGCCATTTGGAGCAAATGGGGGGCCAGAAGTAGTTGTCCAGAATCTAACTGAAGCGCTTAGGGCGCTGGGTGTTGATGTGACTCTTTTTGCTCCCGGAGATTGGAATGTTGGAGTTAGCCATAGAATCACCATCAAAAAAAGCCTTTGGAATATGGGTGGCTTCGAAAAGCAGGATGAGAAAGTGAGACGAAACTATATAATTTCTACGCAAGTGGCGGTCCTGTCTAATCAGAATGCCTTTGATTTGATTCATTTACATTCTCAGCGCTATGCTTTTTCAGTAGCAAAGAACTCGAAGATACCTTGCCTTCTTTCGTTTCATAATAAGATTACAGAACCCATTTTTCAACAATTGAAAGAAACTGCGATAAGGACGGTAGCTCTTTCTAAGTTTCAAAAAGGGAAAAATAGGGTGGATGCTGTCATCCATAATGGTGTTCCAGTTGAAGAGATAGCACCTTCTTTTGAGGCGGGAAAGTATCTTATCGCTGTTGGCAGGCTGGATGAGCAGAAAGGAATCGACCTAGCCATAAAGCTAGCTTTAAAAAGTGGAAAGAAGCTGGTTATTCTTGGAAGGGTCGGTAATTCTTCCAAGCGTCAAGAATATTTCAACAAGAAAATAAAACCTTACTTAGACGATA
>JBMOKR010000047.1:787-2039 GCA_049324335.1 Patescibacteria group bacterium
CGTATTTAAGGGCCAAATTTCGCATCAAGGAGCGCTTAAATGGATGAGGGGAGCGGAGGCTTTATTGTTTACCATAAGAAGGCCAGAAGTCTGCCCGATGGTTGTGGGTGAGGCCCTGGCTTGTGGGACTCCAGTAATCGGAACTTGTGTCCAGCCCCTTCCGGAGATGCTTAGGAATAAAAAAACCTCGTTTCTTTCTGACAAAAAGAGTGATTTGATTAGAGCCATACAAAACATTGAACAATTTGATAGGCGAGAATGTCGAAAATATGCTCAAGATAACTTTAATAGTGTGGAGATGGCTAAAAAATACCTGTCCTTGTATGAAAAAATAGTAAACAATTAGCATGAAAACATTTGAGTTGCCTAACAAGATAGTTTGGCGTGGATTTGAATTGGAAAGTCCGGAGAAGGCTTTTTATCCGTCATTTTACAAGGAATTTTCCAAAAAGGAGGCTTTTTTTGAGGAAAATTTTCGTTTTGAGTTTGCCAATGCTGACAAGGATAATTTGAATAGCTTATTTTTCCCTCTCTATAAAGAAGAAATAATGAGCAGGGAAGATTATACCATGGACAGAAACAAAATTCTCCTTGATTTAGAGAAAAAAATTTCAGCAGACCAAAATCATAAGTTTCTTTTTATCTATCATAAGCAGGAGCTCATCTATGCTCTTCTTTTCACTCTAAAAAAGGGAGGGCTCTTTTTTGGATACAGGGCTTTTAAGCGACATACCGAGAAGTCAAATTTAAGAGGAGCTACTGTGAGTTATTGGGCGGAAAAACTAGTTTTTGACTTTGGTAAAAATAACGGCATAACCTTTTTTTCCAGGGGAAAAGATTCACACCCATTTGAAGGCAGAAAAAGAATAGGATTGCCTCTTTTTAAGTTGAAAACTGGGATGAAGCCCAAGGAACCAGAAGCCGGGACTCCATTCGAAACGACCCTATTGTCGGAAGATGACATTAAGAATAAACAAAAACCGTATCTCTTTTTTTCAGACAAAAATGCCTCTGGAATGTTTACGGTTTGCAACTTATATTATCCTAGTGAATCCTTGGACAAGTCTCTTATAAATGAGTTTCGCAAAGTTGTTGCTTGGTCGGGATTGGAATTTAATGAAGTAGCCTACTAAATTGTTGATTGAAAAAATAATCTTTTTGTTTTAAAATTAGAACTAGGAGTTCTAATTTTTTCTTATGAAACACGCTTTTACTTCCTACAACAACAAAACTTCCAAAAAGTCCGAATCAT
>JBMOKR010000048.1:0-15019 GCA_049324335.1 Patescibacteria group bacterium
AGGACTTCGCCACCATCACTCCAGCCCTTATGAAAATAATGGAAAAGTATCCCCGGGTCGAGTTGGTTCTGGTCGGAGCCTTGGAAACGGAAAACAAGCTCAATAAATTTGAAAGTCGGATAGTCCGGATTGGCCTAGCGCCTCGCGACAAACATTACGAAAACCTTTCCCGGATTGACATCAATCTTATTCCGCTCGTTTCTGACGATCCTTTTACGGAGTCCAAGTCAGAACTGAAATACTTTGAGGCCGGAATTGTGAAAGTGCCAAGTGTCGCCCAAGATAATGAGACTTATCGGGGATGTATTATCGATGGAGCGGATGGGTTTCTGGCCAAAAACCAGGAGGAGTGGATAGAGAAGCTGGAAAAACTAATTCTCGACAAGACTCTTCGCCAATCGATGGGGAAGAAGGCTTATGAAAAATCTTTGGAAGACTACACCGTCAAAAACAGCCACAATAAAGAGTACTACGATTTTCTAAGATCAAAGATATGAAAGTTTTGATTACTGGATCTGCCGGCTTTATTGGATCCTTTGTCGCCAAAAAACTGCTGGAACGCGGTGATTTTGTCGTAGGCGTCGATAATTTCAATGATTACTATTCTCCTCGAATGAAGGAGCATCACATCGAATCATTCAAGAATAATCCGAATTTCAAACTCTATAGAGAAGACATCACTAATTATGAAGCCCTCAAGGAAATTTTTGAGAACGAAAAGCCCGAAAGAATCATCCACACAGCTGCCAGAGCCGGAGTGCGTCCCAGCATTGAAAACCCCTTCATCTATGAAGAGACTAATGTTCGCGGAACGCTCAATCTTTTAGAACTCTCCAAGGATTTTGAGATAGAAAATTTCGTCCTAGTCAGTTCATCCTCCGTCTATGGTAATACCAATAAGATTCCTTTTTCTGAAGAAGATAGCGTCGACAAGCCAGTTTCGCCTTATGCCGCCACCAAGAAAGCTACCGAGCTCCTAGGGCACGTCTATCATCATGTTTATGGACTCAGTGTCAATGTGGTCCGCCCTTTCACTGTCTATGGGCCAGCCGGACGCCCCGATATGGTTCCCATCCTCTTTCCAAGTTGGATCGACAAAGGACAAGAGATCAAAAAATTTGGAGACGGAACTTCCAAACGCGACTACACCTATGTTGAAGATATCGCTGATGGAATGATTTCCGCGCTCGACCGGATTTTTGGATATGAAATATTTAATCTGGGGAATTCTGATACTGTCGAACTGAATCGCTTCATTGAAATAGTTGAAAAGAATATGGGGAAAAAGGCTGTCATCAAGGAGTATCCAATGCCAGCCGGAGATGTCAATCTCACTTACGCTGATATTTCAAAAGCTCGGAAGATGCTGGACTATAATCCGAAGATGAAAATAGAAGAGGGGATGAAGATTGTCATTGATTGGTATAAGGAAAATAAGCATCTGTACGATTAGTCAAACTTTATTTTTTGAAAAAATTGACAAAAAAGCTTCCCCTCTTTATTCTTTTATTAACAACTTAAAGGGTTTTTAAAAAAAACGGAAGGGAGGGACCGGATTATGCCCCCTGAGCTAAATCTTGAAAGGCTTTCCTTGGTTTCAGGAGTTGATCTGGCCCTGCTCGAGGAAGCCCAAAGGGCAAAGCAGGAGGGACACATTTCCCAGAAAGCCCCGGGAGTTGGAACCTTCGAGGACGCCCTGGTCATGATCGGCCAAGTCTCCGACGGTCTTCCGGGAACCGATTTCCTCATCCGGCTCATTGAGCTGTGGGATGGAGGGCAATCCGTCCCGTTTGGAGCTTAGGGCTCCCGCACCCCCGCCTTGGCATTGCGCCAGGGCGGGGCGGTTTTTTTTATTTTCCTTACTCGGCACTTGTTGTATAATCAAAAAGTTAGCTTTAATTTCTAAACCCATGTCAAAAAATGTTTTGGTGACTGGAGCGGCTGGATTTATCGGTTCCAATCTTTGTGAAGAATTGGTCAAGCGCGACTGGAATGTCATTGGCCTTGATAATCTGATGGCTGGCTACCGGAAGAATATCGAGCATCTAGAAAAAGAAAAAAACTTTCGCTTCATCTGGGCCGACATCCGCAATTATGCCGATGTCGAAAAGATCATCCGAGAAAACAAAATCACCCATGTAGCCCACCAAGCTGCCCGGGGAAGCGTTCCTAAAAGCGTTGAAGATCCGATTCTTACCAATGACATAAATATCGGCGGAACTCTAAATGTCCTATGGGCGGCTCATAAAAATGGGGTAACCAAGTTCGTCTCAGCTATCTCATCTTCAGTCTATGGCGACACTCCCACTCTTCCCAAGGTGGAAACTATGCCTTATGCTCCACTTTCACCTTACGCTCTCACCAAAGTAGCCAAAGAAATGTACTGCGAGATGTTTTGGAAGCTCTATGGCCTCAAAACTATCGGCCTTCGCTATTTCAATGTCTATGGAAGACGCCAAGATCCCAATGGTGATTACGCCGCTGTCATTCCCAGATGGATTACCAAAGCTCTTCAGGGAGGAAATCTCCCCATAAATGGCGACGGAAAACAGACTCGAGATTTCACCTATATCGACGATGTCGTTTCAGCTAATATCTTGGCGCTCGAATGTCGAAACAAGAAAGCTTTTGGAAGGGGATTCAATATTGGATACAGCGACCGAAATGACATCAAGACCCTGGCCGAAACTATCATCAAAATCACTCGGTCCAAGGCCAAGGTGGTCTATGGACCTCCCAGGAAAGGGGATATCCAAGACTCCTATGCCGACATCACCCTAGCCAAAGAACTTTTAGGCTACGCTCCCAAAACCAGTCTTAGCCAAGGAATTCAAAAAACCCTATCTTGGTACAGAAAAAATTTCAATCTGTAGGGGTCGGACCCCTACAAACTATAAAAACTAAGCAAAATGAGGAGGGCTCAGTTTGAAAATGGTGAATATTACCATATCTTCAACAGAGGAACAGACAAACGCAAGATCTTTTTAGATCGGTCTGATTATTTTAGGTTTCTAAAATCACTAAAAGAGTTCAATCAAGAGGAGCCTGTAATCAGCCTGTATATCAAAGATCAGCTCAAAAGCAAGCTTGTAGGGGTCCGACCCCTACAAGAAGATGGCTTAGTAGAAATAGTTGCTTTATGCCTTTTGCCCAACCATTTTCACTTAATTCTGAAACAAATCAAGTCAGGCGGAATCTCTGAATTTATGAAGAGATTGGGTTGTGGATTCACCGGATTTTTTAATCATAAACATAAAAGAAGCGGGGTCCTATTTCAGGGGAAATTCAAATCTATCCATATAGATTCTAATGAATATCTGCTGTACTTATCAGCTTATGTCAATGGAAATCATAAAGTACATAACGTAAAGAAAAGCAAAGTCATTAATAGTTTTGATTTAATGAATAGCGGATTAATTGACATGGGAATTATTTTGAATGATTTTGAGGACGTTAAAAGCTACAAGGATTATGTAATTACTACCTCTTCTGAAGTTGGAAAAATAAGAGAAGAATTAAAAGAATACTCGATAGAATAAGTTTGTAGGGGTCGGACCCCTACAAAGTATTGACAGTAGGTTATTTCCTTCTACAATGAAAACATGGAGGAAAAATTGAAGATATTTTTAACTAGCATTTTCTAACCGCTTTTTTGAAGCGGTTTTAAATTGAAAAAAATATGATGGATATAGGACTGAGTATGAAAGATGAAATAATCCTGACACTGCTCTTGCTAATAGTTGCTTCCGTTATTTCTTTAATTTTTGGCTTTAAAAAAAGAAGCTTGCTTTTTGGATTATTCATTTCTTCTTTTTTAGGAAATTTAATTCTCTATTTTGATAGCTCTTCCAGATTTTACGCAATCTATAATCTGAAATGGATAGTAAAATTTACTCTTTGGTACTGGCCATGGATAAATCTATCTCTGTTTATTCTTCTAATCATTAAACTTCTTAAAAAGAAGAAATGAATAAAGTCGGAGGGACATTTAAATTTTTAACTGTTTTATTTCTTTCATCATTCCTTATCTTTTCCCCATTTGAATTCTCCAATTGGAAACCGCAAATTTCCAATATTAGAAGCGTCGAACTTGTCGAGATATCTGAAGATACTGTCTGGCGCAAAGGAGATACGATTATTATTGATGACTGGGTATATGTAACTGAAGGAGCCACCCTCACCATAGAAAAAGGCGCCGTCATAGCTTTTGATAATTCAGAAGGACGCATTCCATCCCTCACCGTTTCGGACGGAAGGATCGTAGCTGAAGGAACGGCCGAAGAAAAGATAGTCTTTAAGGGCCTTGAAACGGAAGATGGAGAATACGATCCAGAATATCAGATAAGACTTGAGGATTCCGAAAACAACGAGGAGTCCTTTTTTCGTTATGTAGAATTCCAAGATGGAGGATGCCAACTGATGCTAATGCGAAATAATGATAGTTTTTTGAAAAAAGCTTTGGCGGAAAACTCTCGAGCCACTCTTTCTGTGTACAACGGCCAGACCCACATTGAAAACTCCTATTTCAAGGACAATCTCCATGCTTCTATTGAGGCCTACATAGAGGATTATTTGGATGAACCGGCAGGAAATTACTTGAAAATCATCAATTCTAATTTTGAAGGAAGCGGTGAAAAAACAGCCCTTACAGGCGAAACTTATTGTTATGATTCGGAAGATGATGTGGCTTGCCCGGAAAAAATACTGCTAAAAAATAACTGGTATGGAAGAGCCTCTGGTCCAAGCGAAGCTCCGGATTATGAGCCTGAGGGAGAAAAACTAGTTGGAAATTATGAATTGGATGGCTTCCGAGAGAATGATTTAATTATTGATCCAGTCATTATAATCCCCGGAATTACAGGGTCTTGGAGGATTGATGGAGAATGGAAAATTGATCCTATTCTCCATACTTATGACAACCTAGTGGCTTCCCTCGAGGAAAACGGTTTTCGAAAAGACATTGATCTCTTTGAATTCCCTTATGAATGGCGAAACAGCAATGTCCTTACGGCTAATTTTTTGGAAGAAAAAATAGAAGCCATCAGAAATTTAACCAGAATTTCTAAGGTGGACATTGTGGCTCATTCTATGGGCGGGCTGGTAGCTCGAGAATACATTGAGGGTGAAAATTATAATCACGATATTGACCAGTTTGTTGCTTTGGGAACACCTCATAATGGCTCCCCAGAAGCCTATTCAAAATGGGAAGCTGGGGAAGGTTTTTCTGATAAATTTGGCAAAATAGCTAAAATATATTTTGAAATAGAATCATTCCATGCTGGGTACTTAGACCTCAAGGAATATATCCAGAAGCACGTACTATCCGTCAAGGAACTCCTTCCGGACTATGACTACCTTTTAGATGTAGAAGAGAATGAGATGCGGGATTACCCTAACAACTACCCCAGAAATACTTTTCTGGAAAATCTTAACCAAGAAAGCTCCCTGGAAAATTTAGAGGAAGTGGATTTTGCCAACATTGTCGGAAGAATTGATGGAGACAACACTATCCATAAATTTCGCGTAGTGGAAAGCTCTAAATCGGGAAAATGGGAACACGGAATGCCAGAAAATTTTTATGATATTACTACTGACCAGGGAATCCAAAGAGGTAGTGGCGATGGGACGGTTCCGCTTTCAAGTGCTGAAGATATCTTGTCAGATAAGACAATTAGGATTGTGTCTGAACACGGAGACATTCCCACAAAAGCGCAATGCGAGGTAGTTAGGATACTTAGCGGAAAAAGCGAATGCGACTATATAACAACCCTTGAAAGAATCACTAGTATCATGTCTTTCGGAGTATTTTCTCCCGTTGACATTCAGGTCGTTTCTCCTAGCGGAAAGAGAGTAGGAAAAGATTTTGAGACTGGAGAGATGCTGAATGAAATCGACGGCGCTTTCTATTCCGGATCAGATACGGACAATGAATTCTTGACTATTCCCAATCCGGAAGAGGGAGACTATCAAATCATCACTCAAGGAACTGGGAGTGGAGAATATACCATTAAGGTTTCGCAAGTCAAGGAATTTGATGACGGCGCCCGGTCGAGAACTATTCTCAATCAGACCGGACACTCCACAATGGGGGAGATGGGGAGTCTGAATTTGGATTTTGAAGATACTAATTTCGAGGATGAAAATACGGAAGCTACTGCGGTTTTCGCGACAGTTTCTGAAAGTGTTTCAACTTCCAACGATGATGACGATAATGATGACAATAACAAATCAAAAAAATATTCAAATAAAAATGGATTGACGAGCGATTCTACCCAAAGCAATTATTCTCAAAATTCTTTGCTGGTCGGATTTTCTTCTGGAAATTCCGAGGATTCTCCAAAATATTCCAAGACAAACACCTACCTGAAGAATCTTCCGCGGGTGAGAGGGGAAAGCGCCGAAAGAAATTATTTTTCTCTTTTTATCAATCTGGCAGTTATCTCGATAGTGGTTTCTGGCGCGAGCGGGGTGCTTGGAATATATCGCAAAAAGACAAAATAAAAACCCGTTTAGGGGTTAATAATAGACTTGAATTTTTCTGGCAGGGGCCCCGACGTGGGGACCCCTACCTGCTGTAGTCAACAGGCCTACTTGAGGCCTATGACCAGAACTCCATCCTGGGGGTAATCGAAGTAGCAGCCCCGAGGAGTGAAGCATCCAACCTGCTTGATGATTTCTCCCTCGACCCAACGAGGGATAATGGAACCAAAAAGGTCCCTCAACACCAAGCGAACTTCTGCCCCTCCCAGAAGGCTTTTCTTGGCCTCTTGTCCGAGCCTTAGCCGCCTTGCCTCCTCCTGGGTCATGCCTGTCCCTCCTCTTTGCGGGTGTCCATCTGGAATAGGGCCATGGCCCCAGGAAGCATTTTTTCAGCTTCCTTTTCGGTCAGAACCATATTGGCGATGTGCCCGGCAGCCACACCGACCGCTACCTCCCTGACTGGTAAGCCCTTATTTTTCGGCATTCTTTCCCTCTCTCCTCTTTTTGGAACCCTCGAAAAACACCTTACAACCTGACTCCATATTATACATTTTCTGCCCCTTCCGTCAACCCTCTGGCCCTTCCAATCCTTCCTGATTTGGGATATAATGATGAGGAATCCTAGTCTTTCTTATGATCCAAAAACTCAAAAATAATCCCTTCATTTTCAATAGCTTCATTCTTTTTGGGGGAAGTATGCTGGCCAACGCCCTCAACTACTTTTTTCATCTGATTGTGGGAAGATTAGTGAGCGTCGAGATTTACGGAGAAATTGAATCCTTGACCTCGCTTATCAACATCATTTCCGTCCCGGCCATGACCCTCACTTTCATTGCCACTCGCTACGCCTCCCATTCCAAAGCCACCCAGAATCCCCTGGAGAGTCGTCTGATTTTTCTCTATCTCACCAAAAAGGTCCTTCGCTACGGACTGCCATTTTTTTTCTTAGCCCTAGTTCTCACTCCGCTTGTGAGCGGATTTCTCAAAATTGAAAGTTATTGGCCTCTCGTCCTCATTTGGATATTGATGTTTCTGTCTTTTTTCTCTTCCGTTAATAGCGGTATCATCAATGGCTGGCAAAAATTCAAAAGCTCTTCCCTGATTGGAATCTGGAGCGCTCTCATCAAGCTCCTGGGAGCTTTTCTTCTTATAAAGCTGGGCTTTGAACTGAGCGGAGCTATCGGAGGATTCCTGTTGGGCGCCCTGGCTTCCTACATCGCTTCCTTTTGGGCCATAAAATTCATTTTCCGAAGAAAAAATCTGACTGAAGAAAAAGAGGGCCTGATTGATTTGAAATCTATTCGAAAATACGCTCTGCCAGTTCTTTGGGGCACTCTGGCCCTCAATGTCTTGGGAAATGCCGATATGTTTTTAGCCAAGCATAATCTTGACCAAATCACCGCTGGAAACTACGGCGCGCTCACGATTGTTTCCAAAATAATCTTTTTTGCCACCGGAGTAGCTGCTACTGTCCTTTTCTCCATGTCTTCAGAAAAAAACCACCGGAAAGAAAGCTCCCTTAAGACTTTCCGCCTGGCTTCCTTGGCCATCTTTCTCATCTCCGGAAGCGCCTCAATCATCTATTATTTCTTTCCGGAATTGGTCCTCGGGCTTCTCTTTGGAGAAAAATATCTTTCTGCCACACCCTATCTTTTTTGGTTTGCCATTCTAGTTTCTCTTTATTCTTTTGTTAATCTCCTGATTCAATACCTTCTTTCTGTCCAAAAAACCGCTCCTATGTATTCTATGCTAGCCATTTCACTCCTTATGGCTCTAGCGCTCATGTTTTGGGGAAAAAGCATTTATGCTATACTGGAAATAGCCATTCTATCCCAGATTCTAGCCGTATTTATAGGATTATTTCATTTAAGAGAAAAACATGCCTAAATTAATTTCTGTGGTTGTTCCGATTTATAACGAGGAGAAAAACATCCCTCGAGTTTATGCTGAAATCAAGAAGACTTTTGAGTCTTTAGCTTTCGATCTGGAACTGATTTTTGTCAATGACGGAAGTCAGGATCACAGTTTTCTGGAAATCAACAAGCTGGCGGAAAAAGATTCTCGCGTCAAACTAGTCGATTTTGCCAGAAATTTCGGCAAAGAAATCGCCCTCACCGCTGGTTGCCACCACGCTAGCGGAGAAGCTGTCATCACCATGGATGCCGATCTCCAGCACCCTCCCAAACTTATTCCAGAAATGCTTGAAAAATGGCAGTCTGGAAAGGAAGTAGTCTATACCGTCAGAAAAGAGCACAAAGGAGCCAGTCTGACTAAAAAAACCACTTCCAAGCTTTACTGGTGGCTCTTTCAAAACATGACTTCAGTTGAAACCGAACCCCATTCGACGGATTTCCGCCTGATGGATAAGAAAGTCATTGACATTTTCAAAAAATTTCCCGAAAGGGGCCGGATTTTCCGAGGCATTATCGATTGGATTGGTTTTGAACGAGAACGGATAGAATTCGTAGCTCCAGAAAGGACTGAGGGTAAGCCAACCTATTCTTATCGAAAACTTATCGGACTAGCTATTAATAGTCTCACCGCCTTTTCCATGCTTCCGCTCAGACTAGCCGGATATTTGGGTGTGATTATAACCCTAGTGAGCTCCTTAATACTTTTTATCATCGCTCTTTCCAAGATTTTCGGCTTCCTGGAATTTACGCCGATTGCCAGTCTCACCGTCGTCAATACCTTTTTGATTGGAATCGTCCTGGTTTGCTTGGGATTTATCGCTCTCTATATCGCCCGCATCCACGATGAAGTGATTGACCGTCCGCTCTATCTGATCAAAAGAAAGCTTAATTTAGAAAATGATGGAAGCTCCGGAAAAAAAATCAATTGACTTTTCCATAATCATCCCGCTCACGGTGATTAATGATTATTTGAGAGAAACGGCTGAGAAACTGAAAGCTCTTCATAATCAGAATTTCGAACTCATCATCGTAGCCAACGAAAAGACCCCTGAGCTTGAGGGTCTGCTTTCAAATTTGGAAGGGCAAGTCATTCCAGCTGGAGATGTGAGTCCGGCTATCAAAAGAGACCTGGGCGCGGAAAAAGCCCGAGGAAAATACTTGGCTTTTACTGATGACGATGCCTATCCGGAAAAAAATTGGCTGGATTTGGCCCAGAAATTTCTAGAAAAAGAGGAAGTGGCGGCCATTGGAGGACCGCAAATCACTCCGCCTCACAATTCTTTTTGGCAGAAAGTTTCCGGGGCTATGTTTCTTTCTCCACTCTCCGGATCCGGTCTCAAACGCTACTGCTCTCGAGGAAAAATCCGCGAAGTGGATGACTGGCCAACCGTCAACCTCATCGTCAAAAAAGAAGCTTTTGAAAAAATCGGCGGATTTGACAGCGCCTATTGGCCAGGAGAAGATACCAAGCTTTGTCTCGATATCGTCAAAAAACTCCGCAAAAAGATTCTCTATGTTCCTGGACTCATCGTCTATCATCACCGGAGAGAAGGCTTGAGACGCCATCTTCGCCAAACCGGAGGTTATGGCCTCCATCGGGGCTATTTTGCCCGCATCTTTCCGGAAACCTCCCGAAAAATTATGTACTTCATTCCCTCGCTCTGGGTGGTTTTTCTGATTCTGGGAATCCTGCTTTTCCTTCCCAATCCGCTTTGGGAAAAGATTTTCCTTTTGGGATTAAGCGCCTACGCCTTGGCCGTCATTCTTTCCACTATCGTGATTTGGAACCGGACCAAAAGTTTTTCGATTGCCCTGGCTTCCGTCCCATATCTAGTGCTTTTCCATATCTGGTACGGCATCCGTTTTATCCAAGGATATTTTTTTACCAAGAAATTGAAAAGTAAATTAGGAAGATAAATTATGAAAATATCTATAAGCTATCCGCCGCTTGAATCTAAAAAGGGTATTCCACTTCTTACTCAAAACCGCCAATTCCAATGGTTCAATGCTCCAACCTATATCTATCCAGTCATTCCAGCCTTTGCCGCCACACTCCTCAAATCCAGGGGACATGAAGTTTTTTGGGATGACGCCATCGCTGAAGGATTGAGCTACACTACTTGGAAAAAGAGAATCGTCGAACAAAAACCAGATATCATCGCCCTTGAAACCAAGACTCCCGTCGTCAAAATGCACTGGAAAATCATAGATGAAATCAGAAAAGAACTTCCAGAGGCAAAAATCGTCCTTATGGGGGACCACGTGACGGCTCTTCCTGAAGAATCGCTCCAAAATTGCCAGGTTGATTATGTCATCGCCTCCGGAGACTATGACTTCATGCTTTTGAATTTAGCCGATTATTTGGAAGGAAAAGCTGATTTAGAAGGTGGATTTTATTACAGATGTCATTCCCGTGAAGACGGGAGTCCAGACATCCTTAACTCTGGCCCATCTGATCTTTCCAAACACAATTTGGACACTCTCCCCATGATCGACCGAGAGCTCACTCAGTGGGAAAACTATGCCTACAAGAACGGCAATTTCAAATACACGCCCGGCGCTTATATGATGAGCGGGCGGGATTGCTGGTGGGGAAGGTGCACCTTCTGCTCCTGGACCACTTTTTTCCCGGGAAAGAATTTCCGCACCAGGAGCGCGGAAAAAGCTCTGGATGAAGTGGGGCATCTTATCGATCTGGGCGTTCGCGAAATCATGGAAGATTCCGGATCGCTTCCGGTCGGAAAATGGCTCGAGGAATTTTGCGACGGAATGATCGAGAGGGGATATAACAAAAAAGTGACTATGAGTTGTAATATGCGCATCACCGGCATCCGACGACCGGAAGTCTGGCGTAAAATGAAACAGGCTGGCTTCCGCTTCATTCTCTTCGGTCTTGAATCCGCCAATCAAGAAACGCTAGATAGGATCGACAAAAATCTCAAAGTAGAAGACATCGAACCAGGACTGCGTCGTTGTAAGGAAGCCGGGCTCGAACCTCATATCACAGCTATGATCGGCTACCCCTGGGAAACTAAAGAACAGGCCCAAAAAACGATCGACCTCGCCAAGGATCTTTTTAAAAAGGGCTATGTCGACACCCTCCAGGGAACCATCGTTATCCCATATCCTGGCACTCCTCTCTACAAAGAATGTCAACAAAACGGCTGGCTAAAAACAGAAGATTATGAGGATTTCGACCAAAGACAGATGGTCATGAAATCACCCCTCACATCGGCTGACGCTAAAGAATTGGTTCAAGGACTCTACAAATCCTTCCTGACTCCCAAATTCATTCTCAGAAAAATTCTCTCCATTCGCTCCCTGGACGACCTAAAATTCATCGCCATGGCTGGATTCAAGGTTCTTGGCCACCTCGCCGATTTCAGCAAGAAAAAAGACCTCTAACGAATATGTCATTCCCGTGAAAACGGGAATCCACTCCTTATATAAATTAAATGAATCTATATCTCCACCTCTCCATCCACCTTTTTTTCGCTCTCTTAGCCGGACTGATTGTCTGGCTGTTTTTCCGGCGGAATTTATTTTTAGCTCTCATGGGAGGACTTTTAGGCGGATTTATGGTCGATTTTGACCATTTTATCGACTACTTTTTAGCCTTCTCCTGGAATTTCCAGCTGGATTGGTTCGTGAAAGGCTATGAATTTCTGAAACTTGACCAGATCCACCTCTTTTTCCATGCCTGGGAATATGTTATCATACTCATAGCGCTGGGAATATTTTTAGCCTCAAAAAAGGCCAAGGTGTTCTTTTTTTCTTTGGCTCTCGGACTTTTTTTCCATCTCTCGGGAGACGTTATTATGAATGAGGGACTCCAGATTCGATCCTACTCAATGATTTATAAAATAAAAAGTGGTTTTCAAATAGAAAAACTAGTCACTCCGGAGCATTACCAGGAAGATCAAAAAAGAAGACAGATTCCCAGAATAAAAGAAATAATAGAAAGCACTCCGTAGGGGTCCGACCCCTACAAATTTAACTGTCATCCTCGACTTGATCGGGGATCCAGTGAAGTAGCTTAATTTAATGACTAGATTCCCGTCTTCACGGGAATGACAAATACGTGAAACTCAAATTCCCACTCATCAATACCCATACTCACGCCGCCATGGTGGCTTTCTGCGGAATGGCCGAAGATCTTCCGCTCATAGAGTGGCTGGAAAAATATATCTGGCCCGCCGAAGCCAAAAAAGTCAATCCGCGATTTGTCTATGAAAACACTAAAAAAGCCATTCGGGAAATGAGGGCTAATGGCATAGAGCTTTTTGCTGATATGTATTTTTTTCCAGACCAAGTGGCCCGAGCAGCCAAAGAAATGAAAATGTCAGTCCTAACTGGAGAGGGTTTGATTGATTTTCCTACCCCCAGCGCCAAAAATTTCGATGAAGGGCTAAAAATCACAGAAGATTTGCTTAAAAAATACAAGGATGACAAGCTGGTTAAAATTTCGGTTAATCCTCACTCAATCTATACTGTTTCCAAGGAAAATTTGATTAAGGCTAAAAAATTAGCCGACAAATACAAAGCCCCCATCCATATCCATCTTAGCGAAACCAAGAAAGAATTCGATGATTGCCAAAAACAGCATGGCCTCACCCCGACCGAGTATCTAGATAAATTGGGACTTCTCGGTCCCAGGACCATTCTGGCTCATTGCGTGTGGATGACGGACAAGGACCTGGACATTATCGCCAAGCGAAAATCCAGCGTAGCGCATTGCCCCTTAAGCAACCTAAAACTCGGTTCTGGCATTGCTCCGGTCGCTAAAATGATTGAAAAGGGAATTAATGTAGCTCTTGGAACTGATGGAGCCGCCAGCTCCAACCGCTTGGATATTTTCGAAGCGGGAAAGTTCGCCGCTCTTCTTCAAAAAGGAATCAGTAACGATCCAACCCAGATTCCAGCTAAGACGGCTTTTGAAATGATGAGTGTTAATGGAATGAAAGCGCTGGGATTTCCCAAGATTGGAAAGCAAAACCTGAAAGATGTTCAGAAAAAGATCGCTAATATGAAAGATTACAGCTTCCTCTACAGCTAACGCCTGTAGTGGTTGGACCACTACAAAATAAATGCCTAAAGAACTTCCCACAATCAGCGTCTGTATGGCCACTCTCAACGCCGAGAATGTCCTTTCTGAATGCTTAGAAAGATTGTCCCGCCAGGATTATCCCAAAGACAAAATCGAGCTTATCGTGGGAGACGGAGGCTCTACCGACAAGACCCGGGAAATCGTAGAAAAAGTTGGCGGAAAAGTCTTCCATAACCCCCTAAAGACGGGGGAATCCGGAAAGGCCGTCGCTGTTAAAGAAGCTCAAAATGATTTGATCCTCATCCTCGACAGTGATAATTTTCTGCCAGACGACAACTGGCTGAAAACCATGATCGCGCCATTTGAAGATCTGGAGATAAAACTTACCGAACCCATCCGATATACCTGGAGGAAAGAGGGGGGATATATCGAACGCTACAGCGCCCTTACCGGGGTGAATGACCCGCTTTGTCTATTCCTGGGAAACTATGATCGCTGGAACTACCTCACCAAAAAATGGACTGGCGTTCCCCACTGGGAAGAAGAAAAAGGAGGCTATCTCAAAATAAAACTGACTAAAGATGGCATTCCGACAGTCGGAGCTAATGGGACGATTTTCCGCCGAGAATTTATCCAAAGTCTCGAAATAGGAAATTATCTTTTTGATATCGACGTTATCGCCAAAGAAATCGCCGAGAAAGGTTCGGCTACCATTGCCAAGGTGGATGTGGGCATTATCCACACTTTCTGCGAAGACAATTTCAAGAAATTCATCCGCAAACAGCAAAGGAGAATCAAGGACTATACCTTCCACAAAAAAAACAAGTCTCGAGCCTTCAATTGGAGCCAATTCGAGCTGGGAGGGGAATCCTCGCTGGGACTTATCAAGTTTTTGGTATATACTGGACTAGTATTCCCGCTTCTTCTCCAAGCCCTCTTGGGCTATTCCAGAAAAAAAGATCCGGCCTGGTTTTTCCATGTTCCGGCCTGCTGGATTACGCTTATTGTCTATGCCTGGGGAAAGATGGTAGGGATTTTCAATCAGGAGGAAATGAATCGGGATAATTGGAAACAATAAATGAATGGACGCCTTAAAATTCAGCATTTTAATACCGACCTATAATGGAGGAGAGGTTTTAAAAGATACTTTGAGAAGTATCTTTTCTCAAGATTTTCAAAACTACGAGATTATCATCCAGGACGACGTATCTTCCGACAATACCGAAGAGGTTGTAAGATCATTTCAAGATCAACGGATCAAATTCTTCAAGAATGATAAAAATTTGGGATACCCAGGGAACCTAGAAGAAGCCAGAAAAAAAGCTACCGGAGACATTATTTATCTCATGGGTCAAGATGATATCCTCTCGACCGGCGCCCTATCGGAAACCTATAGAGCCTTCAGTGATAATCCAGAGGTGGGAGCTGTAACTAGGCCATACTTTTGGTTTGATAAAGATATCCGTACGCCAGTAAGAGCCAAAGAACAACTCAATCCCAACGCCAATGAAGCCGTAAGAATAACCGATAGTCCAGAAAGGGTGATATCTGTGTTCAAGACTCTGGACCAACTTTCCGC
>JBMOKR010000049.1:0-1959 GCA_049324335.1 Patescibacteria group bacterium
GCTGGAAACGGTGTCGTGTAATAAGTCCGCCATTCGCCTCTGTGCGGTGGGTTTGTCCGAAAGGACAGAAGGTGCGGTTAAAAGCGTCATTGGTTTACGGATGCACCAAGAGTCCAGCCAAGCATAACTGGAGCATATTTGAAGGCTGGAAAGCGAACAAAGAAAAAAGCAAGCGACGCCCCGCAACCATTCGGTGCAGGGATAAAAAATCTTGCTTTCCTTTCAGTAGCTTGCTGTTCCTGCAAAGAACTTCCTATCTAGGGAGTTTTTTGTTTGGTAAATTTCTGCTATATTATCCCTATGGAAACTATCAACAGGTCAATTGCCATCATCAGACCCAAACAGCCTTTCGTAGACTGGGCAAATCAACTTCCTGACAAAGGCTGGGAAAGCAAACTCTCGGATTTTCAAACTGATTGTTTGTCTCTGCTTATTCCTGAATACGATACAGACGACGAAGCCAAGAAATACATCAATAGTATTGCTCTGGATATTTTTGAGGAAGAATTATTCGGCTGGTGCACTTATGAACATTGGTGGCCGAAGAAACTGACGAAAAAGATGTTTTGGGAATGGTTTGAAGTGGAACTTCATTCTGTAGTGAGAGATATGATAGATGAACCGATAATAAAAACGGATTAGTTATCCGCCTTCATGTCAAGTACCCATTTTCTTAGACACGAACTCTCTAATTAAAAATTGATTAGTAAATTGAATTGGCGACATTTTTAGGGCGGTATGAATCCGCTCGTTGTTGTATTTCCAGATAGTCCGATAAATTTCGTAAACCAATTCTCCCAGTGTCTTAAATCTATTTGGATCTCCCAGATCCACTTTGAACTGCGAATAAAACGATTCCTGATATCCGTTTTCCCAGGGAGAACCTTTTTGGCTCATGGAAAGACGGATGCCTAGATTTTCCGCCAGCTCTATGTAGTCCTTGGATAAATATTCCGATCCCTGGTCGCTATGAATGATATTTGCTGGCGAGTGCTTATGAACGGCTGAAAGCAGCGCATTGATTACCAATTGACTGGAATGATTATTTAAAATTGAAAACCCAACAACTTCCCGATTGAACAAATCCATAACCGTAGCCAGATAAATCCATTTTCCTTTAAAGGGCAGATAGGTGAAATCGGAAGCCCAAATTTGATTTAATTTCTTCGGAAATTCCGATAGTAGTATATTCGGAAAAGCAATCAATGGATTTTTCTTAGATTTGCGCCATTTCTTGCCTCTTCTTCGATAGGGCTGAATGCTGTAGATTTTCATTACCCGCAGGACTCTTTTTTTGTTAACTCCCAGTTCTCCTGCGATTCTCTTGTGTCCGTAACTGGGAAATTTTCTTAATACTTTTTCAATATCCTGTTTTAGTTTCCAATCCTTTTCTTTCTGTTTGTGCTTGTAATACAGAAGCGACCTGGATACGCCCAAAACTTTGGCTAATTCTTTCTTGTTCATTTGGTTAAATGACAAGACTAAATCTTTTTTTGGGTTTGGGATAGCTTAATGGTCAGTTCTCCAATCAAAGCCAGGAGTTCTTGGTTTTGCTTTTTTAATGCGTTAAATTCCCGAATGCTGGGATTGTTTTCCACTGTCCCGGAAAGCCAGCGGTAAATGGTATGGGTGGATATTCCATGCTCTTCGGCAGCCTTGGAAACGGATACTCCTTCTTCTTTGATTCTTTTTAAAATCTGTTCCTTCACATCTTTGGAGATGCGGTAGTTTTTTGTTGTGCTCATATGCCTTTGATTATATGTGAGAATCTGTGTCTAGTATATGGGGTACCTGCCACAATGACTCGTGCTTCTTTTTGAACATAATCAATTGAGCCTCGGTTCAAACTCAAAGCCTCCGAAATCCGCATCCCAGTGGCTAGGAGAACTTCAACCAGAGTGCGAAAACGAATCCCGTAGATTGGCTTCGTGTTGATTGCGTTTCTGAAGCGATTTACTT
>JBMOKR010000050.1:0-1950 GCA_049324335.1 Patescibacteria group bacterium
ATGACGGCCATTGTCCACTTGGAAGGCATAGTTCCCGACATGGATATATGCCTGAGGAGGAAGCGAGTGAACCACCTCCTCTGCCACTTGGCAAGTTGGGTTTTTCGCGAGGAAGTGAATAAAATACCTCTCAGCCCCCTCCTGGCCAAAAAGCATATCCCCGATCATGGTGGGATGGAAGGAGGAACCTCGCAGAAAAAGTTCGGCGACCTCCTTGGGATTGCCTCTTTCAACGGCCTTGACCCACCTGTTAAAGTTTGCTTTCACAACTTCGCCATTTGCGTACACATCAATCATTTTGATCCCTCTCCTCAGCTCAGCTCAGTAGAAGATTGATGATTCCCCTAAACACAACTCCAGATTATACTCCCCAAAACCCAAAAAGTCAAGGTTGAAAAAATTGCCTTTAAGCTGTTAGGGGGCTGTTAGGGGTCGGACCCCTCACAAAAATAAAAGCGCCCGGTGCTGGTATCAACCAGCTCCGGGGCTTTTTTCCGCTTGAATGTTTCTCAAGCTGTTGCCTCCTCTTGAAAAGAGCTGACCTGGGTCATGCTGACCTTGGAACGACATATCCCACATACAAGAATCTGCGTGTCAGCTTCTTCACCAGGACAACCGTTATCGAGATATTCGGGATTGCAATTCTTACATTCGACGAGCCAATAATCCTTGGAACATCCGAATTTCTTTCCACAATGGCACCTGACGAGTATTGCCATGGCCCCTCCTCCTTGAAATTTGTTATCCTCGACGTTGTCGAGGGAAATTGTTAAGGCGCTATCCACCCGAGGCGGATTGATTCTCGTAGCAAAATTAAAATTTTGACAAGAATCAAAAAACCCGGCCTGGGCCGGATTCCGTTTCGCTTATGTATTCTCGCTTTTCTTGGTTTTCTATACTTTCCTGAAAAGCAACGCAAAACGTCCGGCCAAAATAGTCGGATTAAAATTATTATTAGCGTTTTGCCTTACTTGGATTTGCATGAGCCTACTATAACAAATGCTCTGAAATAGTCAAATTTAACCAATTTTAACAAACTCAATGTTTTCTTTGTTGTCTGTCAGTTTTGCATAAACCAAAACTACTTCTCTGTTTGGATACTTAGCTAGGATCTTTTCTTTAGCTTTTTTGAGTTCCTCTTCGTGAAAAGCCTGCTCTTCTTCCCGCGTTCCAAATTTTGACGACCCGCCATAAGCTCCGCAATCTTCATGATTCACAATCACGATTTTTTTGGCTTCGTGAAGTTCGCACGGCACTCCGATACATCTCATCGCTAGATCAGTGTCAGTCAGACACTCATTGATGGCCTTGGCCGATCCGGGAAGAGACGGGAAATCAAAAGTCTTGATTCCCAAATCCTCCTCGATAAATTCCAAAGTTTCTCTCCAAAAGCGAAAATCGATACAAGTCAAAACGACTGCTTCACAATGATGTATACTGTTGTAGGAAAACTTAGTCTTCATAGTATTTTTAGTTTAACAAATTTCAAATATCCAATTTCCAATCAATGTCAAAGTCTAAATACCAAATTTTTAGACATTGGGATTTTTGATTTGATTTGACATTAGAAATTAGGAATTAGAAATTACTGGTTGATATTCATCGCTCTTCTTGTATGATGTCTTCTGGCTACCTTGATTCTGGCCCAGTTTTTGTCAATCGAAGCCAAGATACGGGCATACTCATTTTCATCCATCGAAATAGCCTGGTCTTTGAGATTCTCAGCTTTCTTTCTGGCCTCTTCGGCTCGCGTCAAATCAATTTCGTCCGCCCGTTCGGCCGTATCAGCTAGGACCACGAGATTATTGGTACCATTAGTAAATTCGATAAAACCACCCGAAACAGCCATGGCTAATTCGTCTTTGCCATCCTGACTTTTGAGCACTACTTCCCCAGGTTTGAGAGCTCCAATATATGACCGGTGAGTCGGCAAAATCGTAATCTCGCCGT
>JBMOKR010000051.1:0-1931 GCA_049324335.1 Patescibacteria group bacterium
CATGGATGGGAAAAAGGTGATATTTTCAATCACCTTATAGGCGGCATTATATATCCCAACCTCCGTATTGGATCCTAAAACCGAAAGAAGGATGGTGTCCATTTTAAAATAAAGGAAAGTTATGAAAACAGAAACTCCCATAGGCCAAGACTCTCGCAAAAACTTCTTCCAGTATTCCGGATCGTATTCAAAGCTTATTCTAACAAACTTTCTCGACCAAAAATGAATGAGCGCAAAACTAGTAAGCATGTTAAAGAAAAGGGAAGCAATTATCCAGGAAAATCCCCAGTTATAACGGACTGCCACTATTACCAGCACAACCTGAACAACCTTCCCGAGAAGTTCTGAACCAGCTACTCTGTCCATGGCTAGATTTTTCTGAAAAATTCCATTTAAAACTTGATAAGAAGCGTTGAAGAGAAAAGAAAAAGCAATAATCACTATTCCAGCCTTCACAGAATTAGAATATGGAAAAAAGAAGATGACAGCTGGAACAATCAGAAGAACAAAAAAAGAAGAGACCACTCGGAGAGAGAAAACCCGACTCATAATATCCTCTTCTCGGGCTCCTGGACGGGATATCTCTCGAGCAGAAATAGCATTTAAGCCTAGATCCAGAATAGCCGCAAAGAAAGAAAGAAAAGCTAAAACAGTAGCATAGTCGCCGAATCCATCTTTGCCCAAATAGCGGGTGATAAATCCAATGGAAACCAGCGCTAAAATAGTAGAAACCAGCTTGGCGCCACTACTAAAAACTACATTGTAGGCTATTTTTCTGGCAACAGCCATACGCTGAAAATTAAATGAGTCCGGTAGGCTTTATGATAACTTTCCGATTTTCTCCCTCTCCTACGCTCTCCGTTTCTATCTGGGAATTATTGGCCAATTCCATATGAATCAGCCTTCTCTCGTAAGGAGTCATTGGGCGAAGGACTACGGCTCGCTTCTCTGAAACAGCCTCGTTGGCCATTTCCCTGGCTAGGCGGATTACTGAATTATTTTTTTCCCGACGATAAGAATTGATATCCAGAATAAACTTTACTCGTTCCTCAGTCTTTTTTCGAACCAGAGAGCGTACGGTGTGTTCCAGCGCGTCCAAATTGACTCCGTGCTGACCGATTAGAAAATTTGAGTCTGGGGTGCTTATATTACAAACCAAGCGCTCCTCCTCTTGCTCCATTTCCCGCGTTACCTCAACTTCACCGCCAAAGCCCATCTTGTCCAGAAGTTCTTGAGCAACACTTTTTATAATATCTTCTATTTTTTCAGATTTTTCTTGAGTCATGGTATTGGAAAGTTAAACTATTATTCTAAGAATTTTTCTCTTTCTTTTTCATAATTATTTCCTGTTGAATAATCATAAAAAGGGTTGAGACCAGCCAATAAAGAGCTAGCCCAGCTGGAAATTTAAGTCCGATAAACAAAGTAAGGATGGGTCCCAAATAAAGCATCTGCTTCTGCATAATTTGAGAAAAGTCCTCGTTTTTGCCATCTTCTTGGGAAGAAACGCTTTTCTGCATCAGCTTCTTCGACTGAAAAAATTGGGCTCCCGCAGCCCCCAAAACTAGCAAAAGATGAGGCAACGAAGCGAGGGTAATATTTCTCCAGTCAAAATGAGCGGCTAAGTTTATGATTCCCAAAAACATCTCGTTTATTTTTCCAGGAGAAGAAACCCAGGAATAAAGACTTCCGTCATCAACCAAAAAACCATTGGAAGAAATATTGAAAAGAACTCTATAAATAGCGATTAAAAATACTAATTGAACAATAAGCGGGAGACACCCAGACAGGGGATTGGCCTTATTTTCTTTATAAAGCTCCATTAGGGCGCGACTTTGCTTTTCCTTATCGTTTTTATATTTGCTTTGCAACTCCTTTATCTTAGGCTGAAGCTCTTGTAATTTTTTTTTGGGATTCGATCTGTTTTCGAC
>JBMOKR010000052.1:0-1917 GCA_049324335.1 Patescibacteria group bacterium
TCAATTTGGTATGACTTGTTTTCGCGAATCAGATTTTCAATGGCATAATTCTTAATCATGATTTCCATAGCTGGCACTCTCCCGCCATCAATTCGCGGTATGAGCCTTTGAGAAATCACCCCCAGAAGAACATTGGCCAACTGAATCCGAATTTGGTTCTGCTGGTGCGCCGGAAAAACATCAATGATACGATCGATTGTCTGAGGTGAATCATTGGTATGAAGAGTAGCAAAAATCAAATGCCCCGTTTCGGCCGCTGTGATAACAGTTGAAATAGTCTCCAAATCTCGCATTTCCCCAACCAGAACCACGTTGGCGTCTTCTCGGAAGATGGCCTTAAGCGCCGTTTGAAAAGATTTGGCGTCTTGATAGACTTCCCGTTGATCGATAATACATTTGTCCTGGTCATAAATATATTCAATCGGATCTTCAATGGTAACAATGTGCTTCTCTTGATTTTTGTTGATGTGATTAATAAGCGCCGCCAAAGTGGTCGATTTTCCATGGCCCACCGGCCCTACTACTAGAACCAACCCTTGGGAAAATTTGGTAAAATCGTACAAAGTCTCTGGAACATTCAAATCTCCCAGACTCCTGATTTCCCGGGGGATGAGACGCAGAGCGATACTCACATGCCCCTGCTGATAGAAAGCATTGATTCGGAAGCGAGCCTTGTCTTCAAAATTATAAGAAAAATCAACATGTCCGTCTTCGGCCAGCTTTTTCTTCCTCTCTTCACTCAAGAAAAAATAGCACATTTCCTTGGTATCGGTCGGCGTCAAAACCTTCTCTTGATTTAAGGGAAAAAGCCGACTGTCAATCCGGAGGGTTGGGTAACGCCCGACATTCAAATGAAGATCGGAAGCTCCTTGCTGAGCTGTGAGACGAAGCAGATTTTTAATTCTTTGCTCTGTATGAATCATTTTGTTTATTTCTGGCTTTCAATCCTTTTTCTCTCTAAAAGCTCTTTAATTTTCCTAAATACTTCCGAAGGAGTAAATTGCGATTTGATGAGATAATCCTCCGCTCCCATCCCCAACCCCAAATCAATGTCCTCCTTCTGGCTAAGATTAGTTAGAAGGATGATGGGAATTTTACTGAAGGCCTCGGTAGTTTTTATCTTGCGAAGAAATTCCATTCCATCCATATAGGGCATCACAATATCCAGGAGAATGAGATCGGGAATTTTCCCCTCTTCCAGTTTCTTGTAGCCCTCCAGGCCATTGGTCGCCTCTATGACTTCATAGCCCTCTTCCAGAAGCTTGGTTTCATATATATCCATCACAAAAGCATCATCCTCCACAATCATAATGACTTCTTTTTTTTGAGCTTGATTGTCTTGCATATTTTTCCTTGTCCTACCGGACGATTCCGGAAGGATAAATTAATTAGATATTTTCCTCCTCTAGCGTTATATTTCCCTCCGTCACCCTCTCCACTTCTTCAATGGTCGTCATTCCCTTCATAATCTTCATTATTCCGTCTTGTTTCATGGTAATAATCCGACTCCGACTCCTTTCCTGGACTAAAAGACCTTCTTCTCCATTCTTCTCAGAAATGATATTTTTTATGGCATCATTAATCGGAACGACTTCATAGATAGCAATCCGACCCTTAAGGCCGGTTCCATTGCATCTCTCACACCCCCGCCCCTGAAAAACTTTTGGCCCCTGAGATAAGTCCAAGCCGTATTTTTTGAGTTCCTCAGGAGAAACATCCTTAATAGCTTCCAATAAATTTTCCTTTATCCTGTCAGAAATCTCCCGCTCCTCCTTACAATGCTCGCAAATTCTTCTCGCCAAACGCTGAGACATTACCATGCGAAGCGACGATGCCAAGAGAAAAGGCTCAATTCCCATATCCACCAAGCGCGGGATGGCTCCGATAGCTGTATTGGTATGCAAAGTAGAAAACATA
>JBMOKR010000053.1:0-1862 GCA_049324335.1 Patescibacteria group bacterium
ATAAAAGTAAAATCTTTTTAGAAAAAACGCTAGCTTTTTTGGCTGGTTTAATCTTAAAAAAATATCACCCCAAAATCATTGGAATTACCGGCTCGATTGGAAAGACTTCTACCAAGGAGGCTGTTTTTTCTGTCCTTAGTAGCCAGTTTCGTGTTCGCAAAAACGAAAAAAATTATAATAATGAAATTGGTCTGCCCCTTACGATAATTGGCGTTGAGAGCCCCGGAAAATCAGTTTTAGGCTGGATGTATGTCCTGTTGCGTTGGATCGGCTTGATTATTTTCCCGATGAAATATCCAGAGGTGTTGGTTTTGGAAATGGGAGCCGATCGGAGCGGCGATATCAAGTATCTTTCTCAGCTAGTAAAGCCGGGAATTGGAATCATTACTGATGTCTCTGGAAGCCATCTGGAATTTTTTAAGACGCTAGAAGGTGTAGCTAGGGAAAAGTCGGAATTGGTGAAAAATCTTCCCGAGAGCGGTTTGGCGATTCTTAATGCTGACAATGAACTTGTCCTCAAAATGAAGGATGCGGTAGAAGTCAGGACGATATCTTTTGGCTTTAGCGAAGGATCGGATATTCAAGCTAACGAGCCGGTTTTCAATTATGACGACGAAGGAAATATTCAAGGCTTAAGCTTCAAGCTCAATTACAAAGGCAATACTTTGCCGGTAAGGCTCAGCAATATTTTGGCTCGGCACCAAATTTACGCAGTTCTTTCGGCTATCTGCGTCGGAGTGGAAATGGGGATAAATCTCGTTCAGGCTTCGCAAGCAGTAGAAAACTTTTCTTCTCCTCGAGGTAGAATGAATCTGATTTTTGGAATCAGAAATTCTCTGCTTATTGATGATTCCTACAACGCTTCTCCCAAAAGCGCTATGGCGGCCTTGGAAACCGTGAAAGAGATATCCGCTAAAAGAAAGATCGTCGTTTTGGGCGATATGTTGGAGCTAGGAAAAGAAACCGAGGAAGGACACAAAAAAGTGGCGGATAAGTTCCTGGAAATTGGTGGAGACATATTCTTGGCTGTCGGGACGCGAATGCAGTTTGCGGTGAAAAGGCTGATTGAAAGACATTTCAACGAAAGCCAGATTTATTGTTTCAAAAATTCCCTGGAGGCTGGAAAAAAATTAGAAGAGATAGTCCGAGAAGGAGACTTGGTCCTCATTAAGGGTTCCCAGGGAGTGAGGATGGAAAAAGTAGTTGAAGAAGTTATGGCTAATCCCGAAAAAGCTCCAGAGCTTCTTTGCCGGCAGGACAAGAAGTGGAAAGCGATTCCGGTAAAAGATGTTTGAAAAAGAAAAAAATCTGCCTTCTAGCAGATTTTTTTGTACCGCGTAGGGGATTTCCGCATCTCCCGCTACGCGGAATTTTTGTCCTGGGCAGCGCCAAATCCCCGTCTACCGGCAGGCAGGCTCGCTTACTCGGATTTGCCGACGCTCTCCGCCAACTGGCGAATCGCTCCTGCCCGTTCGAATCCCAACAAAACAAAAACAAGCTTACGCTTGTTTATATGTACCCCACATCGTAGGGCAAATCGAACGAAGGTGAAATTGCCAAAGCAGCAATCTTACACTTCATATCGTAGCACAAACCCAGAGAAAGACAAGGCTCTAAAGCAAAAACTGTCAGGAGAGGATTTGAAAACTAAAAAGAGAAAGATCAAAGAAATAATGCTTCAAAATTTGACTTAAATCTAGTTTGCATTAGGATGGGCGCATAATTCGTTAATTCAAGAATTATGTACAAGCATAAGCCAATTCCCTTCATCCGGAAGAGGTGCGCCCATCTTTCTCCAAAAGAGATGCTTGAAGCCGAAGAACGATTCCGGGACCATTTACGAATCTGCATGAAAATCTACT
>JBMOKR010000054.1:0-1722 GCA_049324335.1 Patescibacteria group bacterium
CGAATTGGCTATGGCTATGGCCGGAGTAAGTAAGATCGAAAAAGCCATTGTCGGGATTGCCGGGGAATTGGTAAAAGGAACCACTACCACCGTCCATTATGAGAGAATCAGGACCCAGCAGAGAATAGATCTTCCGGAGCTCAAGAATATTATCCAAAAAGTCCAGTGGAAGGCCTTTGATCGGATTCGCCAGCAATTGGCTTGGGAAACGGGGCATAGCGAAATCGAAGTAAAACTTATTAACGCCGCTATCGTGGATGTCAGAATAGACGGCTATCGCGTAACTAATCCGATTGGTTTCCAAGGAAAAGATGTTTCCATTTCTATATTCAATGCTTATGCCCCGATGATCCATCTGGGAGCGCTTCAATCCATTGCTGATGATCTCAAGCTTGATCTTCTCAGTATCGCTGCCGAGCCTTACGCGGTCGCCCGGTCGATGGGAATCGAAGATTCCTATGATTTCTCAGCTGTCTTTATCGATATCGGAGGCGGAACGACTGATATTGCTGTTGTCAGGAATGGAGGGCTCGAAGGAACTAAAATGTTTGCTCTTGGTGGACGGGCGTTCACTAAGCGTTTGTCGCAAGAACTCAATATCGGTTTTGAAGAAGCGGAAGGTCTCAAGATAAAATATGCCGAGGGACAATTAGGGAAAGACGTGTCAATTAAAATCGAAAAGATGCTTTCTGATGACTGCCTGGTCTGGCTTTCTGGCGTAGAGTTGGCTCTTAGCGAATTTTCTGATTCAGATGTTCTTCCGCATCGCTTCTTTCTTTGCGGAGGAGGATCCGGACTTCCGGGCATAAAGAAAGTCTTGGAAACGGAAAGATGGACTAAAAATTTACCCATCACCAAATCCCCTCAAGTGAGTTTTCTCCAACCCAAAGATGTGGTTAATATTTTCGATGAGACGGGAGAACTGCGTGATCCTCAAGACGTTACTCCGATGGGGCTAGCCAATCTGGTTTTGGATATTGTCGGAGAAGAGAAGATGATGTCGGGAATTTTACGAAGAGCAGTGAAAATGATGCAGAAGTAAATATGGTAGTCCATAAAGTTAAAAGTCCGTAAAGTCCTCATATTAAATTTTGTCATTTTTCTAGCTTGACTTTATAGACTTTATAGACTTTTGACTTTAAGACTATATTATATGCATCAAACATTTTATATTGACATCGACGAAGAGATCACTTCCATCGTGGATAGGCTCAGAAAAGCCAAAGCCAAGGAAGTGGTTTTAGTGGTGCCAAAATCGGCGTTGCTTACTCAGAGTATTGTCAATTTAAAACTCCTCAAAAAAGAATCTGACAATCTCAAGGTTCAGATAATGATCGTTACTCAAGACAAATTAGGACGGCTTCTTATCGAAAAAGCCGGCATATTGGTTCAGAATAAGCTGGATGATGCTATGGAGGATGAGGTTGTCGTTTCGCCGAAAGAAGAAGTGAGCGATTTAAAAGAACAAGAAATCAAGGAGAAAGCCAAGTCTTCAGCCAGAAAGAGCCATCGATTGGATCGAATCGGGACAGAAAGCTATTTTTCTCCTAGCGGAGGAATCAAGAAGGATGATTTAGAAATTCGAGAAGAAGAGGAAGCGGCCACAGAGAGGATAACCCATAAGGAGCTAGTGACTCACTCGAAGCGCGATTTAAAGAAAAAAGGTTTTTTCAGTAAAAAAAAGAAAGCTCCCATGATGGATATTGCTCGGGAAGGGGAATT
>JBMOKR010000055.1:0-1700 GCA_049324335.1 Patescibacteria group bacterium
TCTCGTTATATGAATTGAGGTCGCGCGATCCGGTATCTTGAAGCAAACGGTATCTTCTTTCCATTTCTCCAACCGCCCATTTAAGAGCGCTCACCACTTTCCCATTCTCTACGATTACTTCCGAAAGCAGGTGCGGGATTCCATTATACAAAGAAAGCTCCACTCTTTTGGGATCGACCATAATAAATTTCAAATCCCGAGGAGAGTTCTGATACAAAAGACTGGTTATTATGGAATTCACACAGACAGATTTTCCTGTTCCCGTCGCGCCTGCCACCAGAAGATGTGGCATCTTATCAAGGCTGGCTAATTCAAAGTTTCCACTTACATCTTTACCGAGGCAAACTGTCAGATTGGATTTCCTTTCGAAAAAATCCTGACTTTCCAAAATGTCTCGAAGACGCACCATGGTAGAAACCTTGTTCGGCACCTCTATCCCAACCATAGATTTCCCTGGTATGGGGGCTTCAATTCTGATTGGATGGGCCGCTAGAGCTAGGGCAATATCATCTTGAAAAGACAAAATCTTGGAAATCTTTACCCCGACAGCCGGACGAAAGCTATATTGGGTTACGGAGGGGCCGGTTTTGATCTCGCCCGGTTCAACATTTATTCCAAAATTCTTAAGAGTTTTCTGAATAATCTGAGCATTCTTTTCTGTGTCCCCTCCCTGCGCCTCTCCGCTTCCCTTTTCTAAGTTGTCCAAAGGTGGCAACTCCCAATCATCGCCCTTTCCACTTGGCATAGATTTCTTTCCAGACTTTCCATGATTCATCTTTCGGATGGGGAATCCTGTTTTGGAGCCTTTTTCCAAATCCTTGTCTACGTACTGATCCGCGCCTTCCACAAATTCTATTTTAGCTATATTTCCTTTTTCATCTTCCGGCGCATCCTTTTCCTTGATTTCTATTTCTTCTTTTTCCGATTCCGAATTTTTTTCTTCTCCCTTATTGTCAGAAAGGTTCGGTGCTTCATCCGTCCGCTTTTTAAAGCGAGCTACCAACTCGAGAAGAGAAAAGTTAAAAGTAAAGATAAGTCCAGAAACAAGAATTCCCAAAATAACTACCAGTCCGCCAGCCTCTCCTAGAAACTTGACTGCTAGGTAAGCCCCGGAAAAGCCAAGGTACCCACCCCCAATCCCGGAAGCCGCTATGTTTCCCATTTCTTTAAGCGGATAAAACCAATGTAGAAGACTGGTTGTTGAAAAAAGAACAGCAAAAAGCCCGACTATTTTCCAAACATAAAAAGATGTTTTTTCTTTAATAAGCAAAATGATGGCCGCGCCAAAAAGAAAAAGCGGAAAAAGCCATTTCATCCAGCCAACCGTTAGCGCAATCCCGCTCCCAATCTTGCCTCCGACAATGCCTGATTTTTCAAAAAATCCTAAGATGATTATAACTCCCAGCGCTGAAAGAAAAACCGCTACCAAGCTTTTTTTGACATCTCCCTTGATATCCCATTGCCAGTCTTTTTCTTCTTGGATATCCTCTTCGTTTTGATTTTTTTTCTTGCGTCCCATAGAGCTATTTTAACACATCTCCTCTAAAACCTGAAGTTCAGCACAAACATCCTGTTTTTCACTCCCCCGTTTTAGTTTTTAGTTTCTATAGTGATATTATATCATCTCTAAGAAAAACTCGTCAAGCTACAAAAACGCCCCGATTTACATCGGGGCGGTTTATTGTAGATAGCGTTTGCGG
>JBMOKR010000056.1:0-13055 GCA_049324335.1 Patescibacteria group bacterium
GGTTCGACCGTATGGTCGCAAGCATGATCGCTGACATGCTCATCGCCCTGGCGCGCCACGGCTACGAGGAATACATGGAGCATCGCGAAAAGTGGGAAGCATTCCTGCCCTGACAACTTCATGGCGAGGAGTGAAAACGGCTTACTGCCCAAGTGGTAGCGAGCCGTTTTCTAATGGCTGGATTTTTGGGTTTTTAGGATATAGAATGAGGGTATGGAATAAATATTAGGAAAAAACAATATGAAACTGCTCTTAACGTCGGCTGGGCTTACCAATGATTCAATCGCTAAAGCTCTTTTAGGCCTGACAGGAAGGCCGTTTTCTGAGCTTAAAATGGCTTTTGTTCCGACGGCTTCCAATGTCGAACCGGGAAACAAAGATTGGTTTATCGATGATCTTGTAAGATGCAAGAATCTGGGATTTCAAGAGATCGATATCGTGGATATCTCGGCTCTTCCCAAAGAAATGTGGCTTCCTCGTCTGGAATTGGCCGATGTGCTTCTTTTTGAAGGAGGAAACACTTTTCATCTGATGTATTGGATTGAGAAATCTGGTCTCAGGGAAATTCTTCCGGAAATGCTTAAGACCAAAGTGTATGTTGGAATCAGCGCCGGAAGCATGGTGGTTTGCAAGAGCTTGGATATGAGCACTTCAAAAAGAATATATTTTGAAGCCAATCTTAATTATGAAAGCGATGAAGGGTTGGGATTTGTTGATCTTCTAATTAGGCCACACCTCAATTCCCCGCTCTTTCCTGATGCCAGCATGGAAAATCTGGAAAAATTAGCCAAAGAATCCCCCAAGACTTTCTATGCCTTGGACGACAACTCGGCCATCAAGATCGTCGATGGGGAAATGGAAGTTATTTCAGAAGGAGTGTGGAAGAAGTTTAATTAAATCCAAGATATAATGTCTAAATATCTCATAGTCAATGCGGATGATTTCGGAATGAGCAAGAAATTCAATGAGGCTATCTTGGAACTGGCCGAAGAAGGGATGCTTTCCTCGACTACGGTTTTGGTTGATTGGATAAAGGATGATCAAAAGGATCAAATTGAGAAACTAAAAGAGTTGGCTAAAAATAAGAAATTGACCATCGGTTTTCATCTGGAATTTTCGAAGGACGATTATGAAGCTGAAATAGAGTCCCAATTTGAAAAGTTTAAAAGCATTTTTGGAATGCCTTCGCATGTTGACATTCACAAGGCGCATAGTCGCACCGGATCCTTTCCTTTTGTGGCAGAATTTTGTAGAAAATATGGTTTTCCTCTTCGGAATAGCGGAGAGATATTCGATGGAATCAAAACTACTTCAAACGAAGCTTTGTTTTGCAGCGCGCATTCTTTTTCCGAAATAGAAAATTGGGTCAAAACCTTCAAAGAGGGGGAGTGTTATGAGGCCATGTTTCATCCTGGAAAATATGATTCTAATTCCAAATCAAGCTTGAACAAGGAACGGGAAATTGACGTGGAGAATGTTAGGAAGTTGAATTTGATACTCGAAGAAAATGAAATAGAGAAAGTGAGCTGGTCAGACTTATTATGGTTAAAGCTGGAGAAGGGCTAAAAGTATCACTGGAGATATCACCCACTTGACGATGTGGCCATTGTCATGATATAATTAAAAGAAGGAATACAAATACTTCTAAACAAAAAGAAATATCATGAAAAAGCAGTATGGCCAAACACGGAAATCAATAACAAATTTAAAATAAGGGCAAATTAGCAACATTTTTTAAGAGTGAATTGATCGATACGCATTTGGTTGTGCGTTTTAGATCTTCACTCTTTTTTGTTTGGGCTTTAGAAGCTGGGGTCCCAGCTGACTTAATCTAAATAATTAACCCCAGTCAAATGGCTGGCTAGAAAGGTGAAAAATATGAGTAAATTAGGATTCAATACCAAAGGAGATTTCCAAGCTCATTATTTCGGTAATCTGATTTCAGATTATTTTAAGGGAGGTAACGCACAAGGACCTTCAAAAAATGTCCAAGTTGATATTGCTGGAATAATTGCTGGATTATCTCGAGCTTGGGATGAGGCGGAAGAAGAGACCGAACAATAAAAAAAGAGGCGAATGATTTTTCTTAAAAGATAGATCATTCGCCCTCTTTCCTTCAACTGAATTATAGCACAAAAAATTTTGTGCTTGTGGATAACTATTAATTTTTAAAATCATGGAAATTGGAGTAATTGATATACTGTCGTACGGTTCTAATATAGTCTTTGTGACGTGGGGCGTCGTAGCGATGATAAAAGAAAAGAGTAAAAAGAAAGAAACGGCTAATTTTCTAAACGCGGCCTTTGAATCTGCTCAGCGTCTAGCAGAATCTTTGCAGGATAATCATGCCCAGGAACATGCAAAAGACATAGCATCCTTTTTAAAATCAGCTACCATGAATTGTATGGATGCAGAGAGGGATGAAATAGGTTGCAGAGATAATAATAACTCAGAAATTCCTGTTAAATTAGTGAGTGAATTGATGAAGAAAAAAGCTCAGAAATAGCTCAAAAAATAAAGAAAAAACAAAAAGAAAGCGTGTGGATTTATTCTGTATGCTTTCTTTTATTATTTCTCAAACCCACACTCTTTGCTGGAACATTTTTCCTTTCCTTTGGCCGCGAAGGTCATTGGCGCTTGGCACTTGGGGCAGTTCTCGCCAGTCGGTTTGTTCCAAAGCGCGAAGTCGCAGTTAGGGTAAGCATTACAACCGTAGAAAAGGCGGCCGCGTTTGGATTTTCGCTCGACAATTTCTCCTTTCCCGCATTTGGGACAAGTGAGTCCGGTCTTCTTTTCGATCTTTCGAATATTCTTACATTCCGGATATTTGGAACATCCAAGGAAGGCTCCGAAGCGTCCGCGTTTTACCACCATCGGGGCGCCGCACTTTTCGCAAGTCTCACCTTCGGCGGCTTCATCCTGCTTCTTTTCTTCAGCCGTCTTCTCGGTATATTTACACTCCGGATATTTGGAGCAGGCGATGAATTTTCCAAAGCGTCCGAATTTCATAATGAGGTCGCCTCCACACTTCGGGCATTTCTTTTCCAAGACTTCTTGAAAGTCTTCCTTTTTAACTTCCTTGGTTTTGGTTTTGAGATTGGCTTCGAAAGGTTCATAGAAATTGCGGATGACTGGCACCCAGTCATTTTTGCCTTCGGCAATTTCGTCCAAGTCTTCCTCAATTTCGACCGTAAATCCGACATTCACTATCTGGGGAAAATGCTCAACTAAGATGTCAGTCACCAAAAATCCGATCTCCAGAGGATAGAGACGCTTCTCTTCGTTTTTTTCGATGTACTTCCTTTCAAAGATAGTGGAGATGGTTGGCGCGTAGGTGGAAGGTCGTCCGATGCCGTTTTCTTCCAGTACTTTGACCAGCGTGGCTTCATTGTAGCGGGGAGGGGCGGAAGTGGTTTTTTCCAAAACTTCTCCTGAGGCGAAATCCAAATCATCGCCCGTTTTCATTTCTGGAAGAATCACGTCTTCGCCTTTGCCCATGACACGCAAAAAGCCATCGAACTTGAGGACGGATCCGCTAGCGCGCAGTTCGTAGGTATTTTTTTGTTCTTTGGCTTCAACGGAGATTTTTAAAGAATCGAAAACAGCCGGAGTCATCTGGCAGGCGATCATCCGTTTCCAGATAAGGTCGTAGAGTCTGAATTCATTTCGTTCCAGCTCTCCTTCCAAGACTTCGGGAGTCTTTTCCGGATAACTGGGACGAATAGCTTCATGGGCTTCCTGCGATCCCTTGGATTTTTTAGTGAAGAAGCGGGGAGTAGGGAGAGCGTATTCTTTTCCGAATTTTTCTGTGATAGTTTTGGTGGCGGACAAGAGGGACTGCATGGACAGATTGGTCGAATCGGTACGCATATAGGTGATGAGACCTTTTTCGTAGAGTTTCTGGGCGACCGACATAGTTTGCTTAGAGGAGAATCCCAACTTGTTAATGGCTGATTGCTGGAGAGTGGAAGTGGTGAAAGGAGGCAGGGGATTTCTGGTCGTCTCTTTTCTTTCTACATTAGAAACCTGGAGCTTTGATTTTTGAAGGTCGGAAAGGACCTCTTCGGCTGACTTTCGATCGGTGAAAATGGTAGCTTTGCTTTTGTAATCTCCGGCAAAGAGTTTGTGCGTAGCCGTCTTCTCTATTTTCTGGCCATTTTGAGTGAGAAGCGAGGCTTCAAACTCCTGGCTTCCCTTTTTGAGCTTCAAAAGAAAATCGAAAAAGTTTTCTTTGGGGAATTTCTCAATTTCCCGTTCTCGCTCGACGATGAAACGAAGCGCCACTGATTGGACGCGTCCGGCTGAGAGGCCGCGACGGACTTTCTTCCAGAGGAAAGGGGAGAGTTTGTAGCCGACCAGGCGATCAAGGACGCGTCGAGCCTGCTGGGCATCAACTAGAGACAAATTGATCTTGCGAGGATTTTCCAAAGCTTCTTGGATAGCGGTCTTGGTAATTTCATGGAAAACAATCCGCTCAGCTTCTTGTGCGTCGAGTTCCAGGGCTTCGGCCAAGTGCCAAGCGATGGCTTCTCCTTCGCGGTCTTCGTCAGTTGCCAGGATGACTTGGCCTGATTTTTTGGCCAGTCTTTTCAGTTCGCGCACTCGGTCGGCCGCTTTTCCAGGGATGATGTAGGTGGGCAGAAAATCGTTCTTGATGTCGACTCCCAGTTCCTTGGTCGGAAGGTCGCGGACGTGGCCGTAGGAAGATTTCACGGTAAAGTCCTTCCCCAAAAATTTGGTGATGGTCTTGGCTTTGGTGGGTGATTCGACGATAACAAGCTTCATGAAAATTGAAAATGTAAAAATCAAAAATCAAAATTTTGGTGTCCCACACTAAGGAATAGTTGTCGCGTAGCGACTCCTTAATTTTGCATTTTGAGATTTGAGTTTTAAATTATTATATAGTTTTGTCCTCCGACGTTCTTGGCGATGCCCTTTATCTCAAGCATCGAAAGTGTCGAAGCGACAGCCATAGTTTTCAGTTTAGTCATTCTGGCGAGCTTGTCAATGTGAACGGGTTCGTGAGTGAGAACTTTGAGAATCTCTCTTTCAATTTCATTTTCTGGCCGGTAGGTTCCCCCCGGGATATTTTTCTGGCGCTCAAAAAGTCCGATTTCTTCCAGAATATCTTCCGAACAGGAGACCAACTTAGCGCCTTTTCGGATGAGGCTGTTGGCGCCGACTGAGCCGGGAGAAAAGATGTCTCCCGGAACAGCGAAAACTTCCCGATTAAATTCAAGGGCCAATTCAGCCGTAATGAGCGACCCGCTTTTTTCTCCGGCTTCGATGACGAGCGTTCCGAGCGTCATTCCGGCAATCAGGCGGTTTCGGGAAGGGAAAGTGAAGTTTCCAGCCGGTGTTTCAATGGGGTATTCGCTGATAAGCGCTCCGCCGGAAGCGATGATTTCTCGGGAGAGATTGACATTGTATCTGGGGTAGATATTTTTTTCGTCCAGACTGTTGCCGAGGACTGCCACTGTGCGCCCGGAAGCGCCCAGCGTTCCGGCATGGGCGATGGCGTCGATGCCGAGAGCCAGCCCGGAAATGATGGTGATTCCGGCCTGCGCCAAGTCGCTGGAAAGTTTGAGAGAGGCTTGTTCTCCGTAGCGGGAATATTTTCTCGAACCGACGATAGCAATGGCGGGATATTCATTCAGAATAGAAATATTTCCCTTGTAGTACAAAACGAAAGGGCAAGTGGGGATTTCCTTGAGAAGGGCAGGAAAGTCAGAACTGTTTTTGGAAATCATTCGGACGTTTTCTTTCTCAAGTCTTTCCCATTCAGCTTCTGGGTCAAGACTCTTTCTTTCCAAAATAAACTTAGCGACTAGTTTTTCTCCTAGACCTGAAAGAAGCAAAGCTTCTTGGTCGGATTTCCAGGCTTCTTCAAAACTAGGAAAGAAGTTTGCGAGCTTTTCCAGCGTTTTGGGCCCAAGCCCCGGAATCTTATTGAGCGCGTTTAAATATTTCATCCCTCCTTGACAAGTTAGTATCTTTTGCTACAATACAACGTCCAGAAAAAAATGGCCAAAAACAATTCTTTCCGGTATTCCGTCTGTGAGTTCGAAAGCGAAAATGCCCTCCTATTTTCGCGATTAGAGCCAAGCGGATCAAAGCTTGATATTTCAAGGGGAGATCTCACTTGCAGACGGAATTTCGGATGGAAAAAGTAATCCCGTCGCTCGCGAGCGACGGGATTTTTTGTGCCTTGGGGACTCATCCCGTTAAAAATGTGGGCGGTGAGGGATTTGAACCCTCATGACCTTTCGATCACTAGCTCCTGAAGCTAGCGCGTCTACCAGTTTCGCCAACTGCCCATAATTAAACTAGCGTGTTTACCCGTCCGCCATCGGCTGAGCCTGCCCGCCATTGCTACGCTCAGGCGTCAGCAGGCGGGTCGAAGGCGATGCCGGGCGGGCCAATTTCACCCGCCTCGACTCGCGGAGACGACTGTTCGCCGACGCGAGGCGGGCCACCAAGGCTTATCTTATTTCCTTCTCAATCTCCGGAAACAGCTTCTCAATCTCGTCCTTTTCCTTGTTAGTAAGTTTCCCCAGGACAAAAGAGTGCATGTCCAGGGGACATTCTAACTTTTCTTCGGCGCTTTGTCCAATTCCGATCCGCACTCTTTTGAATTCCTTGGTTCCAAGCTTTTCGATGATATCTTCGACACCGTTATGCCCGGCCGAACTGGAATTGGTAGCCATCTTATATTTTCCGGTTTCAATATCCAGATCGTCATGGATAACAATGATATCGGAGGGCTCAAGCTTGTAGAAATCCAGAAGGCTCCGGACGCTTTCTCCCGAGAGGTTCATAAAAGTTTCCGGTTTAGCCAGAATGAAATCTTGACCCTTGGAAACAAGGGCTTGGAATTTTTTATTGTTTTCAAACTCGGGAAAATTCCAAATCTTTCGGAGATGGTCCAAAAACATGAAACCAAGATTGTGGCGGGTGAGGGCGTATTTTTCGCCGGGATTTCCCAGGCCAATAATTAGGCGCATAAATTTATTCCTGATTCTTTAGAAAACTGTCTTCTTCTTTTTCTTGAGCTCTTTCCCATTCTTCAAAACTCACATCATTCATATTATAGACATTCTCAAGATCTTTTCCAATGATAAGGAGAAAATCGGGACGGAGCTTCTCTTCCTCGAGAAATAATTCAGCTTGCGAATTGTCTTCAGAAAGACCAATCCCGAGATTATTAATCATTTCATCCAATGTGAAGGGTTTGGGATTTTCTGCCAAGTCGAAAACCAATGAGCGTTCCCTGGCTTCCTCCTTAGAACTGAGCAGGCGGACATTTTTGTGTCCGAAGCTTTCGGAAAGAATTTTTTGGATTTGATTTCCGGCTTGGTAGTTTCCACTTGAGTTGACTAGATAGATGAGCGGTTCCTCCTTAATAATTTCCTCTTGTCTTCTTTGGATCTTCCTGAGATCAAAGATGTCGCGAGCCACTTCCCGAACTTCTTTCCAATTTCCGGTCCGAGGCAAAAGACCAAAAGCTTGAGCATTGCCGAAAGTCACGTGTGTAGCGCGGAGAAGACTGGTCGGCTTCCAAGCATCGACGACAAAGTTATTGATGTTTTGGGTGTCTAGCTTTTTTCCTAGATTCAAGAAACTTCCGAAGCGGGAAGGCGGAATATCGGTCTTGATATTTTCTCCCAGGGCCTCCAAAAGATTGCCAAGAGCGAAGACATTGAGCCAAGTGGAAGCGGAGAACATTCGATTTTTTGTGGCTTGCATGACTTGTTGTTGTCTTTTAGCTCGGCCGAAGTCTCCTTCCGGATCGCCATGTCTCACGCGGACATATTTAAGAGCGGTATGGCCGTCCAGATGATGGAAGCCTTTTTTAAGCTCGAATGTTTCATAACTGTAGTTGGGTCCGGGGTAGCGAGTGTCGAGAATATCGCGCTCGCTGATGATGTTTATTCCCCCAATCGAATCGATAACTTTTTCAAAGCCGTCAAAATTTAAAATGACGAAATAGTGGAGCGGAAGATCGGTAATTTCCGAAACAGTCTTTTTAAGGAGGTCGACTGCCCGGAAAGGATCCTTGTCATTCTCATTCAGACCAACTTGATAGATAGAATTTATCTTAGCGATATTTTGGGTCCCAGGAATTTTTACGAGGAGATCTCTTGGCAGGGAAAGAAGGGCGACCTTTCTCTCTCGCGGGTTGAGACTGAGAACAATAATCGTGTCAGTAAGATTTTGTCCCGGTTTTTTTTCTCCGGCAATACCCAAAAGAAGAATATTGATTCGTCCATCTTCCTCGCCTAGGAGCGGGGGAAATTTTTCGGTCGCTACTTCGGACAGGGTTTTCAAGAGGGAGGTGGAATTTCCCAATCCTGGATTTATTTCTTGTCCGAGGCGATTGACTCGGAAAATCAAAAATGATCCGTAGGCGATTCCCAAAATCAGAGCGATTAGAAATGGCCAGAGAAGAAACTTCAGAAACTTTTGGCTTGAGGGCTCTTTTCGGGTTTCGAAGTCAAAAGTGAGCCGGGGAGCCGTCTGAGGCGTTGGGGTCGGGAAAGGCGGATTTTCGGTTGTCGGACGCCGAACTGGCTTTTTAATATCCATCATTTGTTTAAAGCATAATCTATTTTGGCCTAGCAAGTCAATTTTTCCTTTTTTAGAGCCAAATTATACTCTTGCCAAGAGGCATTTTTTCTGGTAAACTGAGTGGGAAATGTCTTAAGGAGGGTGTTTTTAGCATGGAAAATCGACCAAGCAACAAACCAGAAGGAGATTTGGGACCAAAAAGCGATAAGGAGGTCTACCAAGGGATTGGAGCTTTTATTTTTGAAGTGGTTAAGATTGTTTTTCTGGCCTTCCTGATTTTTGCTCCGATAAGGTTTTTCATCTTCCAGCCGTTTTTTGTTCAAGGCGCTTCGATGGAGCCGAATTTTGAAAACAGCGAGTATCTCATAATTAACGAGTTGGGCTACAAGGCCATCGCTATCGGAGGCGAGAATAAGCTGGTCAATCTCGGACCGTTCAAAAAATTAGAGAGGGGATTGCCGGTAGTTTTCCGTTATCCTAAGAATCGGAGCCAATACTTTATCAAGCGGGTGATTGGTCTTCCTGGAGAGAAAGTGGAAGTCAAAAACAAGCAAGTGAGAATATATAATAGCAAGAATCCGGAAGGTTTCATTTTGGACGAAAGCAACTATCTTTCTTCTTCAGTTGAGACTTTGGGAGATTTGACATTAGCTTTAGGCAAGGACGAATATTTCATGATGGGAGACAATCGGATGTTTAGCTCCGATTCCCGTTCTTGGGGGGCGGTCAAAGAAGGAGATATCATCGGCACGGTTCTTTTTCGGGCCTGGCCGCTTAACCGGCTAGAAATATTTTAACCAGAATTTAATCAATCGAGTTCATCTTTAATTTATTTTTTATGACCAAGAAAACGAGCAGGAAAATGGTGAAAAAGACAGTTGTTTCTTCAAAGAAAAAGATGGAAATCAAAAAAAATAAAAAGGCTGTAGCTAAAAAGGTAGCCAAGAAAGTCTCAAAGAGACCCCCTTTAGAAAAAGCTTCTCCCGAAATCAAGAGCGGTCCTTTTCAGACAGTTCGCGGAATGCGAGATCTTTTGCCTAGTGACCAGCCTTATTGGGATCAGATTAGGAAAATTTCAGAAAAGCTATCTCGGGATTTCAGCTTTTCCCGAATTGATGTTCCCTTGGTGGAATTTAGCGATCTTTTTATCCGGGGGATTGGAGAGGGGACAGACATTATTGATAAGGAAATTTTTGCCTTTACCACTCGCGGAGGAGACAAAGTAGCGCTTCGTCCGGAGATGACAGCAGGAATCTGTCGAGCTTTCATCCAGAATGGTATGGGAGTATTGTCCAAGCCAGTCAAGCTTTTCTCGGTCGGTCCGGTCTATCGCTATGACCGTCCGCAAGAAGGAAGATATCGAGAGCACTATCAAGTGAATTTCGATGCTTTTGGAGAGTCTGATCCAATTATCGATGCTCAAATGATTCAGATTGCCGCGCGTCTCATCCAATCTTTAGGAATCAAGAATATCCAGATCCAAGTCAACTCGATTGGTTGTCCTGGATGTCGCAAAGATTACAAAAATCTCCTGGTCAATTATTTGGAATCCAAAAAGAATAAACTGTGCCAAGACTGTAAGAAGCGCTTAGTCAAAAATCCTCTCCGAGTTTTGGATTGCAAAGAAGACAAATGTTTCCAAGTGAGTTCCGGAGCTCCCCAGTCAATCGATCATCTTTGTGATGAATGTCGGGTACATTTCAAGACCCTGCTGGAATACTTGGACGAATTGGATTTGCCATATTCTATCAATCCGAAATTAGTGAGAGGTTTGGATTATTATACCAAGACAGTCTTCGAAATAATTTCCGGGGAAGAGGGAGTGAAGAAAGCGTCATTAGGAGGGGGCGGACGCTACGATGGCCTGGTTAAGATGCTGGGAGGAGAAGCGACTCCGGCGGCTGGTTTTGGCCTGGGAATGGACCGACTAGTGATTGAGATGAAGCGGGTCCAGGCTAAGCCATATTATCCTCCGAAACCGAAAGTCTTCCTGGCTCAACTCGGAGATTTGGCCAAGAAGAAGAGTCTCAAGATGTTTTTGGATCTGGAAAGGAACGGAGTTTCCATCGCGGAAAGTTTTGGACGAGGAAGTCTTAAGGCTCAGCTCAGAGTGGCTAACAAGTTGGAAGTGGAACTCACTTTGATTCTGGGACAGAAGGAGGCTATTGATGGGACAGTTATTATCAAAAATATGGCTTCCGGAGAGCAAGAGACCGTCCGAGCGGAGAAGATTGTCGAAGCAGTGAAGAAGAAACTCAAGACGGACAATGTAGTAACCTATCATAACTAGGGCCTAAATTATGGAGTGTGTTTTTTGTAAGATAATCAGCCAAGAAATACCTGCCGATATCGTATTTGAAGATGAGTCGGTGCTGGCTTTCAGAGACGTTAATCCTCTGGCGCCGGTTCACGTTCTCATCATTCCCAAACGCCATATTGAATCCATGAATGATTTGGAAGACGAGGTTCTTCTGGGGCAGTTGCTCTCTCGGGCAGTCAAAATAGCCAAGGACTTGAAAATTTCAGATGATGGGTATAAGCTACTAATTCGGACCGGAAAAGATGGCGGGCAGGAAGTCCCTCATGTTCACCTGCATTTGATTGGAGGCGCAAAACTTAGGGAAGAAATTGGTCCAGTAAATAATGTTAGCTAAGACAAAGATTTTGATAAAATTGGCGAAAGGAGGTTTTTATGATTGAAGTAAGAAAAAAAGATAAGCGGGAGACTAGCGAGAGCTTGATCCGAAGATTCAGCCGCCGAGTGCAACAGAGCGGAGTTTTGGTTGAGGCTAGGAAATCTCGATTTCGGGGAGAAGACCGGACCAGACGGGAAATGAGAGAAAGGGCTATGTATCGTTTGAAGGTCAAGAAGGTCGTCGACCGATTGAAGAAAATGGGTAAGTTTGACGACTCTACTTTCAAGGACCAGAAAAAGAAATTAGTGAAGTAGTTTAATTACAGAAAATAAAAATCTTCTCGTAAATAGCTCGACAAATAATTTTGTAGCTTTAAATTTTTCCCACTCCAACGGCTGCCATAAAAAATTTAAAGACAAAATTTATTCGTCTCAAACAGGGTTTTCTCGAAGATTTTTCATTTTCTCATTACTTTTTATTTATGGTTCAAAATCTCAAACAAAAAATAGTCGAAGATCTCAAAGAGGCGATGAAGGCTGGGGATACAGCTAGGCGCGATACTCTTCGGATGATTGATTCGATGGTAAAAAATACCGAGATTGAAAAGCTAAAGAAAGAGGAAGGGCTAACTGATGAAGAAGTTCTTGAAGTGATTGGGCGCGCGGTGAAACAGAGAAAAGACAGCATCTCTCAATATGAGTCCGGGGGGCGAGCCGATTTGGCGGATAAGGAGAAGGCGGAAGTGGAAATTCTTATGAATTATCTTCCAGCCCAGATGAGTGAAGAGGATATTCGGACGGTCGTCAGGGGAATTATTTCTGAGACTGGCGCCAAGACTAAGGCGGAAATCGGCAAGGTAATGGGGATGGCCATGGGGAGACTTAGGGGCCAGGCTGACGGCAACTTAGTCAAAAAAATCGCTGAGGAAGAATTGAATTAGAAGTCTTTTCAAAACTTAAAAAAGCCCCGACTTTTGTCGGGGTTTTTTTCTTGCTCAGTTTCTCAAATCCAGATAGAATTAGGAGTATGAAAATCGATTTAGAAATCAACAATATTGTTCGAGCGCCAATCTCGAGATCCTTCTTTTTGAAGGTTGCCAAGAAAACCCTGGACAACGAGAAAGAACTTCTGGACGGAAGAAGGGTTGGCTTGAGCTTAGCAATCGTTTCGGAGGAGGAAATTCAAGCGTTGAATAAGAGATATCGTCGCAAAAATCAGGCAACTGATGTTTTGTCTTTTGCCGAATTTAGAAATCGCAGGCAAATTGGCGACTGGGCGGGAGAAGAAATATTTTTGGGCGAAATCATTTTGTGTTATCATGACATTGAGAAATATTCTGGCAAGAAAAAAATAGATTTTGAAAAAGAGCTCTCTAAGGTTTTTTCTCACGGACTGCTTCATCTTTTGGGTTTTGCTCATGGGAAACGGATGTTTATGATTCAGGAGGAAGTTTCAAACAATAATTTCAAAAATAAAAAATAAAAATATGGAAAGAATGGCTCAATTCAGAAAAAGTATGAAGCATGCTTTTCGGGGTCTTGTCTATGCTTTTCGCAATGAAAAGAACCTTCAGAACGAGTTGGTAGTGGCTATCTTGGTGGTTGGCGCCATGTTTTACTTTGGCGTGACTCGCGGGGAAAGCGTTGTTCTTATCCTGGTCATCTCCGGAGTGCTTTTGGCGGAACTTATGAACACCGTTCTTGAGCGAGTAGTGGATATTTTGAAACCCAGGGTCCATCCGTATGTTCGGGTAATCAAGGATATTATGGCAGCTGGGGTGCTTCTGACCTCTCTTATGGCCATAATTATTGGAATAATAATCTTCTATCCCTACATTGCTGAGAAGTTCTA
>JBMOKR010000057.1:0-1673 GCA_049324335.1 Patescibacteria group bacterium
GTAAGATAAATTAAAATGCTATGAAGAAAAAAAATATCGCCATACTTTTCGGAGGGAAGTCAGCCGAGCACGAGGTATCTCTCATTTCCGCTAAGAATGTCATAAGAGCCATCGACCGGAAGAAATATCAACCCATTCTTCTCGGAATCGACAAAAAGGGAAAGTGGAGTTTGTTTTCCGAGAAGGATTTTTTGGTTAATCCAGATGATCTCAAAAAGGTGCGTCTCGGGAAGCCTTTAGCCGAAGTGGCTCTTCTTCCCGGAAGCGGAGGGAATTTGAGAATCCTTGATTCCGGAAAGAAGATGAAATTGGATGCGGTTTTCCCGGTCATGCACGGAACCTTTGCTGAGGACGGCACGATTCAGGGCCTCTTGAAATTAGCCGACGTTCCCTTTGTGGGCGCTGGAGTTTTGGGGTCGTCAGTCGGAATGGACAAAGAGATTATGAAACGGATCCTCAGGGACGAAGGCCTTCCGGTCGGAAAGTTCCTGGTTTTTCGCGATTTTGAGAAAGTGGACTTCGGAGAGATTTCCCGGAAGCTCAGACTGCCCTTTTTTGTGAAACCGGCCAATCTCGGGTCTTCAGTCGGAGTAAGCAAGGTGGAAGACAAGCGCGATTTCAAAAAAGCCATTGAGGAAGCCTTCTGGTTTGATCGAAAAATTATCATCGAAGAGAATATTGCCGGACGCGAAATCGAGTGCGCTGTCTTGGGCAATGATGCGCCTCAAGCTTCTGTCTGCGGAGAAGTCATTCCGACCCGCGATTTCTATTCTTACGAAGCTAAATATATTGACGAAGACGGAGCGATTCTTGAGATGCCGGCTAAACTGTCGAAAAGAGACGAAAAAAGAGTTCGAGATTTGGCTATCCGGGCTTTCCGAGCCCTCAATTGCGAGGGGCTGGGTCGAGTGGATTTCTTTCTTAAAAAAGATGGTCAAGTTCTGGTGAATGAAATCAATACCATTCCCGGGTTTACTTCTATCAGTATGTATCCCAAGCTCTGGGAACTTTCCGGAATCAAGTATGCCGATCTTATTGACCGGTTGATTAGACTGGCTATAGAAAGATTTGGAAAGGAGAAAAAATTAAAAACTAGCTATTAGTATGAAAAAAATCCTGGCTATTCTGGGTCATACTTCTGACCAAGGTTTTTCCGGAAAGTTCTTTTCTGATTATGTCTCTGGCGCTCGAGAGGCTGGGAATGAGGTGCGAGAAGTGAAACTGGGAGAAATTGATTTTGACCCGATTCTTTGGAAGGGCTACCGAGAGATTCAAGAGTTGGAACCGGATCTCCAGAAAGCTCAGGAGGATATCCTCTGGGCCGATCATATCTTGATTGTCTTTCCCAATTGGTGGGGGAGTTTTCCGGCTATTCTCAAGGGCTTTTTCGATCGGATAATTTTACCGGGATTTGGATATAAGTTTTCCAGTCCCCGCTCGTTATTTTGGAAAAAATTACTAAAAGGAAGGACAGCTCGCATCATAATCGCTATGGATTCGCCGGTCTGGTACTACAGTTGGTTTTTAGGGCGTCCTGGAGAAAAGGTTGTTCGGAAGTGCCTTTTGGAATTTTGCGGAATTTCACCTGTTCGGACAACCAAAATCGGACCGCTCAAAAGAATGGACGAAAAAGACATTTTAAGAAAGAGGGAAAAGATTAAGCAGTTGGGAAG
>JBMOKR010000058.1:0-12758 GCA_049324335.1 Patescibacteria group bacterium
CAAAGTTTTCCTTTCAGGAAGATTGGGCGGAGCAGAAATGTCCAGAAGCGAATGGTTATCCAAAGGAACCCTTCCCCTCCATACGCTCAGAGCCGATATAGATTTTTCCAAAGCTACAGCTTATACGACCTATGGAACAATCGGGGTGAAGGTCTGGCTGTATAAGGGAGAGAAGTTTGAAAAGTAGGATTCGAATGGGATTATCCCGCACCAAATTCCGAAGATTGGTTAGATGATGTGTTAAGCTTCTACCACGGAATCGCCTGCGGCTTAGTCTTTTGAATAATAGAGAGAATAATCTGTGAATTGGTGCGGGATGCTAATTTTTCTAGCCGCTCGCTCCGCTCGCGGACAAAAATTGCATGTTGATGCCGAAAAAAGTAAAACATAGGAAGTGGCAAAGAGGCGGAGAAATTAGAGGAAAAGCCAATCGGGGAAACACAGTGAGTTTCGGAAGTTTCGGTTTGAAATCTATGGAAGCCAATTTAGTAAGTTCTAGGCAGATTGAAGCGGCTAGGCGCGCCATGACCAGATATATCCAAAGAGGCGGAAAAGTCTGGATTCGGATATTTCCCGATAAGCCTATGACCAAGAAGGGCGATGAAACTCCGATGGGTAAGGGAAAGGGCGCCGTCGATCATTTCGTAGCGGTCGTGAAACCCGGAACGGTAATGTTTGAGATGGATGGAGTGAAGCCAGAAATCGCCAAGGAAGCCATGCGATTGGCTGCCCATAAGCTGAATGTAAAAACCAGATTTGTAACTAAAGAATAATATGAAGGCTAAAGAGTTGAGAGAAAAAACTAAGGAAGAATTAGGAAAGCTCCTAGAGGAGAAACGGGATTCAGCAAGAAGACTTAGGTTTGATATTGTCACCAAACAGGCTAAGAATAATCGGGATCTCAGGAATTCCAAGCGGGATATTGCCAGAATCTTAACCCTAATTAAGGAAAAGTAAATTTATGGAAGGCCAAGTTTCAAAAAATAAGATAATCGTGAAAAAGAAGGGCGTGGTAGTCTCTGACAAGATGGATAAGACGATTGTAGTGGCAGTGGAGAGCTATAAGACTCTTCCTAAATATGGAAAGAAATATAAATCCACCAAGAAATATAAGGTCCATGATAGCGAAAACCGATTTAGGAAGGGAGACGCGGTTGAATTTGTTCCAGTGCGTCCTATCAGTAAAGATAAAAAATATAAGGCAGTTTATTAATTTTGAACCAAGACTAATTTTATGGCTAAGCAATCAGTAATCGCCAGAGCAAACAAAAAACCCAAGTTTTCAACCAGGTCCGTGAGACGTTGTTGGAAGTGCGGAAGAAAGCATGGTTTTATGCGCGATTTTGATCTTTGCCGAATATGTTTCAGAGAGTTAGCCTCGACCGGTCAGATTCCGGGAGTTAAGAAATCAAGCTGGTAAAAATATGAAGATAAAGAAAGGCGACCAAGTGAAGATGCTGTCTGGAAAAGACAAGGGAAAGACTGGAAAAATCCAAGGAGTCTTTTTGACTGAAGGAAAGGTGGCTGTAGAAAATCTGAATTTGATGAAGAAACACAATCGGCCTAAACGTGAAGGGGAAAAAGGGCAACGAGTGGAAATTCCTAGAAAAGTGGATATTTCTTCCGTAATGCTTATTTGTCCAAAATGCGCTAAGCCGACCCGAGTTGGATCAAAGGCAATAAAGGAAGGAAAAGCGAGAGTGTGTAAGAAATGTAATAGTGAAATATAGACAGCTTGATTAGGATAAATTTATGTTAAAAGAACGCTACCAAAAAGAAGTAATAGCCAAGATGCAGGAAGCTTTTTCTTTCAAGAACGGTTTCCAAGTTCCTCGAATCGAAAAAGTCGTGGTTAATGTCGGGATTGGCAAATTTTTAAAGGACCAGTCGCAGGTGGATGAAATTGAAGAAGCTATTTCCTCCATTACTGGACAAAAACCGGTTTTTGCCAAGGCTCGGGTTTCTATCGCCGGATTCAAGGTGCGGGAAGGAATGAACGTGGGAATAAGGGTTACTCTTAGGGGAACAAGAATGTGGAGTTTTCTGGACAAGCTGGTCAATGTCGCTCTCCCGAGAATCAGGGATTTCAGAGGAATTAAGAAAAGCGGAGTTGATCAGGGTGGAAATTTGAATATAGGGATTAAAGAGCATCTGGTTTTTCCAGAAATTATTCCGGAAAAAGTCAGGAATATATTTAGCCTCCAGGTAACAGTTGTGAGTAGCGCCAAGAATAGAGAGCAAGGGGAAAAATTGTACAGACTGATGGGATTTCCGATAGAAGAATAGTAATCTCTACGAATTACGAATAGATACTAATATACTAATCATAACTAAAAATATTTCCTTAATTTGCATATTTGTACAGATTAGTAATTAGTAGAAAAAATATGATTCAAGCAGAAACAAGATTAAAATCAGCCGACAATACCGGAGCCAAAATCATTGAGTGTTTCAAGGTTTTGGGCGGAACCAGAAGACGGTTTGCTAAAATCGGAGATATCGTAGTGGCTTCAGTGAAATCCGCCGAACCCAGAGGCATGGTTAAGAAAGGCGACAAAGTGAAAGCGGTGATTGTGAGACAAAGAAAGGAACTCAGAAGAAAGGACGGGACCTATATTCGATTTGATGAAAACGCGGCAGTAATTTTAGATGGTAAGGAGCCGAAAGGGACCAGAATTTTTGGTCCGATTGCAAGAGAAGTCAAGGAGAGAGGATATGCTAAGATTGCTTCCTTGGCTCCGGAAGTTTTATAAGGCCACATAACACATAACACAACACATAACATTGGAGTTTTCCTCCATGCTACGCGTTGTGTGAGATCAAGATGGATACAATAGCAGAAATGTTAACCAAAATAAGAAACGCCCAAGGAGCCGAACACGCTAGTGTTTGGGTGAGGTTTTCCAATGTGAAGTTGGCCTTGGCTAAGATTCTTGAAAAAGAAGGCTTTGTTGAGTTGGTGGAAAGGGAAACTGACGGAAAGGCGGAGATAATTAGAATTAAGTTGAAATATTATCCGGCTTCTGGAAACAAGAAGCTCCCGGCTATTCAAGGAATTTCTCGGGTGAGCAAATTGGGAAAGCGCGTTTATGTGGGTAAAAAAGAGATTCAAAAAGTGAAAAACAATTTCGGAATTTCGATAATCTCAACCTCTAAAGGGCTGATGACTGGAGAAGAATCAAAGAAGGCCGGACTGGGAGGAGAATATGTTTGTCAGGTCTGGTAGTAATTAGTAGAAAAATTATGAGCAAGATAGGAAAAAAATCCATAACCATACCGGAAGGCGTGGAAATAAAGACGGATAAGGGAGAGGTGGAAGTAAAGGGTCCTAAGGGCTCGCTGATTTTGTCTATGGAAAAGGGGATTGAAATGAAAATTGAGGCAGGCGTGCTCACTTTGGAAAAGACTCGAGAAGGCAAGAAATATCAGGCTTTTTGGGGACTCTATCGATCGCTTTTGGGCAATATGATATTGGGAGTGACTAAGGGATTTGAAAGGAAGTTGGAACTTCAAGGCGTTGGTTTTCGTATGGCGGTCCAAGGAAAGAAAATTAATCTGGCCCTGGGGTTTTCCCATCCGGTTGAAGTGGAAGTTCCGGAAGGTCTAGAAGCTAAAATTGAGGAAAATAATGTTTTGACTATTTCCGGAATTGATAAGCAGAAAGTGGGCCAGTTTGCCGCCGAGGTGCGGGGACTCAAGCCAGTTGAGCCTTATAAGGGAAAGGGATTTAGATACCAGGGAGAAAAAGTAAGAAGGAAAGTCGGCAAGAAAGCTGCCGCGAAGTAATCCCTACGAATTAATACTAATTACTAATCTATTTGATAGCATTCGTATATTCGTAAACATTAGTAATTAGTAGCCAATTTATGAATAACATCAGTCGAAACAATTCAAGATTGCATCGGAAAAAAAGAGTCCGAGCCAAGGTTAGTGGGACAGCTATTTGCCCCAGACTTTCTGTTTTTAAGAGTCTTTTTCGAATGGAAGTTCAAGTTATTGATGATAAAAGTGGGAAAACTGTGCTTTCTTTGGACAGCAAGAAATTAAAGCTTAAAAATGACATTTCGGGCGCTCTGGAGCTTGGAAAAAAGATTGCCCAGGCTTGCCAGGAGAAAAAGATCGCCCAAATCGTTTTTGATCGGAGCGGGTACAAATATCATGGAAAAGTGAAAGCGTTGGCAGAGGGGGCGCGAGAAGGCGGGTTAAAGTTTTAACTACGAATTAAATTCAAATTAAATAGGACTATAAATTAGCATATGGCAAGAGATAATAAGAAGCCTAGATTCAAAAGAGAAAAACCTGAATATGATCAGAAGCTTTTGGATTTGGCCAGAGTGACTAGGGTAGTCAAGGGAGGGAGACGTTTTCGTTTTCGCGCCACTTTAGTAATTGGCAACCGGAAAGGCAAGGTTGGAGTAGGCGTTGGAAAGGGGCCAGACGTAGCCGAAGCTATCCGGAAGGCTTATTCTGACGGACAGAAAAATTTGATTATTGCGCCTATCAAGAAAAATACCATTGCTCATGACGTAGATTTCAAATTGGGAAGCGCCAAAGTTATGCTGAAGCCGGCCCAGGAAGGACGCGGAATCGTAGCCGGAGGAGCGGTGCGCGCGGTCGTAGATTTGGCTGGAATCAAGGATATAGTCTCCAAATCTCTGGGAAGCTCAAATAAATTAAATGTTGCCAGAGCGACTATTGAAGCGCTTAGGACTCTTGAAAACTCAAGGACCAGAAAAAGCCGAATGGGAGAAAAATAAGATATTATTATGCAAATCAACGAACTAAAATTGAACCACAAGAGAAAGGCTAAACGAACTATCGGTCGAGGAGGAAAGAAGGGAACTTATAGCGGTCGTGGAATGAAAGGTCAGAAAGCTAGAAGTGGCGCGTCAATCAATCCGCTCTTTGAAGGAGGTCGGTCTACCTTGGTTGATCATATGAAAAAAACGCGGGGATTCAAATCGCCACATCCGAAAAAGAACATCGTCAAACTTTCAGCCATTGAGAAGAATTTCAAAGATGGTGATATAATAAGTCTGGAGTCGCTTCTCGCAAAAAAAATGCTTGCTAAGAAAAACTCTCAAGACGGAATTAAGATCCTCGCGGATGTCAAGGATTTCAAGCGAAAGATAACCCTGGAAAAGAGTATTCTTGTTTCAGTTTCCGCCAAGAACTTAATTGAGAAGGCGGGAGGAAATGTCAGTCTCTAGTTTGTAGTTTTTAGTTTTTAGGATTTTAGCTACAAACTAGCAACTATTAACTAAGAACTAATCTATGTTTGATAAAATCATTCAAATCTTCCGGGTTAAAGATATCCGGAATAAAATCTTTTTCATACTGGCCCTTTTGGTAGTCTTCCGTTTGGCGGCCAATATCCCGGTTCCGGGAATCAACGAAGAAAAATTGAAGATTTTTTTTGAGGGCAATCAGCTTTTCGGTCTTTTGAATTTGTTTTCCGGAGGAGGATTGGAAAGTATTTCCATTGTTCTTTTGGGAGTCGGTCCTTACATTACGGCCTCCATCATTATGCAACTTCTGACAATGATTGTTCCGCGCTTAGAACAGATTTACAAAGAAGAGGGGGAAGCGGGAAGGCAGAAATTCAATCAATGGACCCGTTGGGCCACAGTTCCCTTGGCGGCTCTCCAGACTTTCGGAATGGTTTCTCTCCTTAAATCGCAGGGCATCTTGGGCGAACTTTCTCCCTTTGATCTTTTTTCGCTTATCACAGTTTCAGTGGCCGGCACGGTCTTTCTGATGTGGTTGGGAGAAATCATTACGGAAAAGAAAATTGGGAACGGAGTTTCACTCATCATTTTTGCTGGAATCGTGGCCGGTCTTCCTTCGGCTGTTTCCCGGATTTTGGCTACTTGGGAATCTTCCCAGTTTTTTCTCTATGCTTTCATTTTAGTTATCATCGTAGTGGCCATCTTTGCTATCGTGCTTATGACCGAAGGACAGAGGAACATTCCCGTTTCCTATGCCAAGAGGATTCGGGGGAATCGGATGTATGGCGGGACTTCCAGTCATCTTCCTCTTCGAGTGAATCAAGCCGGAGTAATTCCGATAATTTTTGCTATGTCGATTATGCTTTTCCCGGGAATGATTGCCAACTTTTTTGCCAACTCCGTCAATCCGACTGTGGCTGGCATTGCTCAATGGGTAGGGAATGTTTTTCAGAACGGCTGGTTCTATGGCATTACCTATTTCATCCTGGTAGTAGCTTTCACCTATTTCTACACGGCTGTAGTTTTCGATCCCAATAAGATTTCCGAGTCTCTCCAGAAGCAGGGAGGATACATTCCGGGCATCCGGCCGGGGTCAAATACCTCCGAGCATTTGTATAAGATAATGAATCGAGTGACTCTTTCCGGCGCCATCTTTTTGGGTCTTATCGCAGTCTTGCCATTCATTGTTCAGGGATTTTCCAATATGAGTTCCATCTCGGTTGGAGGAACGGGACTTCTTATTGTGGTTTCAGTCGTCATCGAAACTATCAAACAATTGGAGAGTCAGCTCACAATGCGGGATTACGAAGGCTTCTAGGGTCTCTCTACTAATTACGAATCAATACTAATATACGAATATTGCTTTTGCAATGAAAATCAATCACGCAGACTTTTATTCAAAAATATTATAAAAATCAGATTAGTATATTCGTATTAATTGGTAATTCGTAGCTATGAATTTGATCATACTGGGTCCGGCGGGTTCGGGAAAAGGGACTCAGGCGGAAAAATTATCAGAAAGGTTTGATCTTATCCATATCGATATGGGAAAGATTTTGCGTCGTTTGGCGCAGATGGATACTCCGCTAGGAAGGGAGACGAATGAAATAGTGAATATCAAAAGAGAATTAGTTCCTACTCGGATTGCCAGAGAAGTGTTGAAATTGGAGCTAGGGTCCGTTCCTAGAGAGCGGGGAGTAGTTTTTGACGGGGTGCCGAGAAATGAAGAACAGCGTCAATATATTGAAGAAGAGATTCGAAATTTTGGAAGAAAAATAGACAAGGTTTTTTATGTCGATATTTCGGCGGAAACTTCAGCAGAAAGGATAACAAAAAGAGTTGTTTGCCAAAAATGTAAGGCCGGGTTTATCCTGGGAAGGGACATTGAGAGTCTGGAAGAACGCTGTCCTTTTTGTGAAGGAGAAATTGTCCGAAGAAAAGATGATACTCCGGAGGGAGTGAAAAAAAGATTAGCTGTCTTTAAGGCTGAGACCTCGCCGATTTTGGAAGAATATGAAAAGCAAGGTGTCTTGGTAAAAATTGATGGGGAAGGGGAGATTGAGGAAGTGTTTAAAAAGATAATTTCTAACTTTTGATTGGTTTGTGATCTTAATTAAAACTGACAAAGAAATAGCGTCGATGCGGGAAGGCGGACGAAGATTGGCTGAAATTATTGAAGAAATCGGCCGGAAAATTCTGCCGGGAAAATCGACTTTAGAACTGGACCAGCTGGCAGAAAAGCTGGTTTTTGCTAAGGGAGGAGTTCCGGCTTTCAAGGGCTATGGCAAGGAAAGCGGAAAACCTTTCCCTGGGACGATCTGCGTTTCCATAAATCAGGAAGTGGTCCACGGGATTCCTAAGGAAGAAAAAATCATCCAAGAGGGAGATTTGGTGACAATTGATATCGGGATGAAATACGAAGGGATGATAACCGATATGGCTCGGACTTACGGAGCGGGCAAGATTTCTAGGGAAGTTCAAAAAATCATCGAGGTTTCCCGGGAAGCTCTTCGTCTCGGAGAAACTGTTCTTAAGGACGGGATAAAGCTAGGGGATTACTCTAGGGCAGTTGAGAAATATGTTCATTCCAAAGATTTTTTTGTCTGTCGCGATTTGGTCGGGCATGGCGTGGGGAGGGAACTGCATGAAGATCCTTATGTTCCCAATTATGTTTCCGGCGCGCCGGAGGAAAAGATAATTCTCAAAAAGAATATGACCTTGGCGCTTGAGCCGATTATCAACGGTGGAACTTATGAAGTGAAACTGGGGCGAGACGGCTGGGTCTGGGAAACCAAGGATGGGTCGCTCAGCGCTCAGTTTGAGGATACGGTCGTCATTACGGAGGATGGATGCGAGATTTTGACTAAAGTCTAGTTTTTTCAAATAAAAAAACACCCCGGGGCTCATCGACACGCACAGTTGTGCGCGCCGAGAGCCCGCGGGGCTTGGGCCGTTCAGGCGCGCTTGGCGCCCAGGAATGACCAGTTGATTTTGCCGAGGAGCCACCGGCCACCCAGGAGGATGGCGATAGAGAGGATGCCGACCCAGGAGGGGATCGGCTTCCACTCGGGGGCCGCTAGGCCCTCAAAGTCCAGAAGGCCGGAGAAGCCGGCCAGGGCCAGGATGATGAGCCAGAAGATCCACTTGGCCAGTTTTTGGCGGGCGGTCGGTCGGGCGATTCTAAAGTCGTCCAACTTATTCCTCCTCCTGCTCGCTGGCAGGCTTTCGGGGGTGTAAATTTGCTATCCTTATCTTTCGACTTAGTATTCTATCACATAACTAGCCAAAAGTCAATATATATGCTAAAAACGCCTAAAACAAGCCATACATTAGCCATAGATTTTGGTTCTTCCAAAGTCGGCTTGGCGTTTTCAGAAAACGAGACCGGAATCGCTTTTGCGTTGCCGATTCTCAAGAACGATGGGGAGCTTTGGGGAAACCTGGAAAAAATAATCCGGGAAAAAGAGATTGATCACATAATTTTGGGAAGCCCAAGATGGAAAGAAGAAAACAAAAGAATCGAAGAATTTTCCCGGGAGATTGAAAAAAGGCTGGGGATAGTTCCAACCATTGTCGATGAGATGTTCACGACCAAGATGGCCAAAGAGAATCTCAAAGAAGCTGGCAAAAAGGATCTTTCCCAAGACGACTCAGAAGCAGCTCGGATAATGCTTGAAGAATGGCTGAGCTAGTTTGTAGTGGTCCAACCACTACAGATTTTGGATAACCTTTCATTTTGTGCTAGAATTAACAGGAAATAATTGGATTATATTATATGACTGGATTCCCGCCTACGCGGGAATGACATTAATTTTATGAGCGAGAAACCATATCTATCGGTAATAATTCCGGCTTACAAGGAAGAGAAAAGAATTGGTAAGACTCTTTTGGGGGTTGAGGAGTATCTCAAGAAGCAGGATTATTCCTATGAAGTTTTGGTAGTAGTGGACGGTTCTCCAGATGAGACGGCCAAAGTAGCCAAGAGCTACAAAGATAAGGTGAAGAATCTCAAAGTTATCGACAATCCTAAAAATCATGGCAAGGGCTATGTGGTCCGGCAAGGATTCTTGGAAGCCAAAGGAGAGCTCAGACTTTTTATGGATGCTGATGGCGCCACCTCTATCACGCACCTAGACTCTTTCATTCCGGAATTCAAGAATGGTTATGATATGGTGATAAGCTCGCGGGACATCCCTGGAGCTTTTGTTCAGATCCATCAGCCCAAGTGGAAGGAGCTTTTCGGCGATATGGGCAATTGGATGATTCGGATAGTCCTTGGACTTTGGAGTATTCCGGATACGCAGAACGGATTCAAGATGATGACGGGAAAGGCGGCTGAAGCGGTGGCCAAAAGGATGGTAGTGGATCGCTTCGGATTCGATTTCGAAATGATAATCTTAGCCAAGAAGATGGGTTTCAAGATCAAGCAGATGCCGATTCGCTGGCTCAATGACGCAGCGACGACCGTGACGCTTTTCGGACCCAATGGGTATGTCCAGGTATTCGTCGATCTTTTCAAGACCAAGTGGAGACTTATGGCGGGGAAGTATGATATCAAATCAAAAATTAAAAGTTAAAAATCAAAATTGAAGTGGAGGAGAAAAGGCAAGATAAAAATAAAATTTCAGAGCTTAGGCAAGATTTAGTGACGGGGGATTGGGTAGTGATTGCGACCGGTCGGGCCAAACGGGCGGAAGATTTTTCCAAAAGCAAAAGAGAAGCGATTCCGGAGAGTACTGACAAGCCTTGCTTTTTGTGTTTTCCGGAAGAGACTGAGCAAGAGAAAGATGTCCTTATGTATAACACGGCTTCTGGCGATTGGAGTCTCCGGGTCTTTCCTAACAAGTTTCCGGCTTTTAAGACAGATGAAAAGATTGACACTTTCGAAGAAGGACCGTACTTTGCTATGGAGGGAACGGGTTATCACGAAATCGTGGATACGCGCGACCACCATCGCCAGATTGCTCAGATGAATGCCCTGGAAGTGGCCGAAATCATCGATGCTTATCAAGACCGCTATGTCGATCTCATGAGAAAGAAGAATGTCAACTATATTGAGATCTATCATAATCATGGGCGGGAAGCCGGGGCGACAGCCAATCATCCTCATTCTCAAATTGTGGCTATGCCGGTAGTTTCTCCCTATGTGAAAGCGGAACTGGATGGAGCTGAAAATTACTATCGCCAAAACAAGGAGTGCGTTTATTGTTCGATGATTTCCTGGGAAAGAGAAAAAAAGACTCGAATAGTTTTTGAAAACGAGGAGTTTCTGGTTTTCTGTCCTTTTGCTTCGCGCGCCGCTTTTGAGACCTGGGTGATTCCCAAGAAGCATTCCCCATACTTTGAAAGGATAGGGCGCGAGAGCAAGCTGAAACTGGCCGAAGCTCTCCAAATGGCTATTGCTAAAATCTGGAAAGGACTGGACGACCCAGCTTATAATTTCTATCTCCATACTTCTCCAGCGGACGGAAAAGATTATCCCCATTATCACTGGCACATCGAAATCCTACCCCGGACTTCCATCTGGGCGGGATTCGAACTTTCGACCGGAGTGGAGATTTCCACTATCGAACCGGAAAAAGCCGCGGAATTTTTGCGAGAAAACTAACTATTGAAACTGAAAGTATGATTACAACACTTATTGGCTATTTAGCGTCTTTTATCATTTGGGGAATTTCTGGATTGGGCTACTCTGGCGTGGCTCTTATGATGGCTATCGAATCGGCTTGTGTCCCGCTTCCTTCGGAAATCATTATGCCTTTTTCGGGTTATCTTGTTTCGACTGGAGAATTCACAATCTTGGGAGTGACTTTAGCCGGTTCGATTGGTTCGGTTTTGGGCTCTTGGCTAGCTTACTGGGTCGGAATCTATGGGGGTCGTCCGATGGCGGAAAAATACGGGAAATATATCTTGGTGACCAAGCATGATTTGGATTTGGCAGACAGATTCTTCTCTAAATACGGTCGAAGCGCCATCTTTTTTTCCAGGATGCTTCCGGTCGTTCGGACTTTCATCTCTCTTCCAGCCGGAATTGCCAAGATGAATTTTTGGCAGTTTACCATCTATACTTTTCTGGGTTCTCTTCCCTGGTGCTGGTTCCTGGCCTTTGTCGGACAGAAACTAGGTGAGAATTGGGATACGCTCGGAGTCTATTTTCATAAAGCCGATCTGCTCATCGGCGCCGTCATTATTGTCGGGATTGTCTGGTTCGTGAGACGTCATGTGAGAATAACTAAGAACGAAAAAAAATAAGGTGTCCCTAAAATTCCAGCGGAAAATTGAAGATTTTATTTGTGAGAATTGTGGAGCGTCTGTTCAAGGGGACGGGTATACTGATCATTGTCCAAAGTGTCTCTTTGGCAAGCATGTGGATAATTTTCCGGGGGACAGGGAAAATCCTTGCCAGGGGATTCTTGAACCGATTGATGTGGAAGTTGGAAACGACGAGAAAATCATAATCTTTCGCTGCCAGAAATGCGGAGAAATGAAAAAAAACAAAACCTCTTCCAAAGATGATTCGGAAAAGCTAGCGGAAGTATTAAGGAAGAAGGCGGACAACTTTTGGAAGAAATAGTTTTTTTGTGCTAAGCTTAAGGCATGGATAAAAAATCAAAAATTCTCATCATTGTTTTTATTCTGCTTATTCTTGGTTCGGTGGCGGCGACTTATTATCGCATCTTTGTGAAACGCGATTATATCATCTCGGCTCAGATGGATTGCGATCCGCTCAGTGAAAATTGCTACGTTTGGAAGTGTGATCCGGCTGTGGATGGTGAAGAGATTTGTACCGGCGATCCAGAGGAGGACATTTGGTACTACAAGATTTTGAACCGTAAGGCTTTTAACATTCCCCTTTGTGATCCCAATGATGAAGAATGCGAGGCGCTTACTTGTCCCGAGGGAGAAGCGGAGTGCGAGATGACGAATTGCAATCCAGAGACGGAAGAATGTATGACGCCGGAAAGATATCTCGAAGAAAATCCGGACGCGCTTTCGGAGGACGAGGAAAGCGAGTGCGCCGAAGATGACGCAGAATGTTTGGCAGAAGAAGGGTCGACAGAGTGCGCGGAAGGGGACGGGGAATGCGCAAATGAAGAGGCTGGAGCTTCTGAAGATGCGGAAGAAAATGCGGATGGCGCAGAAGCTCCCGAAACTCTGGAAGAAGTTCCGGCGGCCCAAACGACTTCTTCTGATTTGACGGTTTCGCCTGGCACGCCGGTAGCAGAGTAGGATTAAAATGTCTTTTATAAAATGGTCCCGCATGCGGGACCATTTTTTTGTGGCTTAAATTAGAGAAAAAAGCCATAATTACTTTATTTAATGCAAGTTCAAGAGCTTCACCTTTGACAAAAAGTGTTTTTAGGAGTATAATGGGGGGTCAGTGTCGGAAAGCACATTTTTTGTTTTTAAATGGCCGAAAGGCCGAAATCACCCCTCTGGGGGAAGGGAAAAAGTCATGAAGAAGCTGGTTGCGATAGTGTCCATGTTGGCGTTGCTGGCTCTCGGCCTGGCCTCCATGGCCATGGCCGA
>JBMOKR010000059.1:0-12712 GCA_049324335.1 Patescibacteria group bacterium
AAGCGAAGACTCCGCCTACAATGAGGATGAAGCCTAGGACGACGGCAGAAATCTTGAACCATTTTTTTTGGAAGAATTTTTCTCCCCCATTTCGTTTTTCGTTTTTTTGGATATACGCCATTTTTATTTGTTATCGTTTAATAATATAATTCTAGTTTTTTTATCAGAGATGTCAATCACTGAAGCGAGGAAAAAATTTCGAGCATCTTCTTGGCGGTCTTTTCCCAAGAAAAATCACTCAGACGCTTCTTTCCTTTCGTTCTCAATTCTTCGGCGAGCTCCTCATTCTCAATGATTCTTTTCATATTTTCAAAAAGAGACTTTCCCTTCCTGGGTTCGAAGAGCAAGGCGGCGTTTCCCGCAATCTCCAAATGAGGCGCAATCCTTGAAGCGACTACCGGAATTCCAAGCGCGAAAGCTTCCAGGATGGGGATGCCAAAGCCTTCGTATAGAGAGGGGAAACAAAAAATTTTGGCTAGGCGGAAAATTTCCGGCTTGTCTTCTTCTTTAATGAATCCGGTGAAGATTACCTGGTTTTCGATTCCCAGATTTCCTATTTCCGTTTCAATGTTCTTGTCGAAGTGGTAGCTTTTTCCTCCGGCGAGAACTAGCTTTACTTCCGGAAAAAGTTTGGACAATTGGGAGAAGGATCGAATAAGCAGAGGAAGATTTTTCCGGGGTTGCATGGTGCCAAGATAGAGAATGAATTTTTCCGGCAAAGAATATTTTTTTCGGACAGACTCTTCTTTTTCTGGCGAAGCTTGATAATTTAAAATTTCGTCCGATACGGCATTGTGGATCCAATCCAGTTTTCTTTCTGGCACGGAGAAGTATTTTTGGATTTCTTCTTTGGTGAAGCGGGAAACGCCGATGATTTTGTCGGCTCTTCGGAGACTTCTTGGAATGAGAATTCCAAGAAGCAGGCGGTCGATAAGGCGGATGAGTTTTGGATAGACCCGGAAGGAAACATCATGAATGATAGTAATGACCCTGATCTCTCGGGGGATGAAAAACGGAACAATGTATTGGGTAAGGTAGATGTCTGTTGGGTCTTGGCGGATAAATCGCGGAAGAGTCCAAAAGTTCCAGATAAATTTGTTTATTCCTCGTTTTCCCAAATTCACAACCGTAAAGTTATTACGGAGGGAAAGTTTTTTAATTTCTTGATCTAAGCTCCGGTCATATTTAGGATCACGGTCGGTCAGGAGGCGGTATTCATTTTTTGAATCAATTCGAGAAAGATTTTTAACCAAATTGAAAAAGACGACTTCATCGCCCGTTCTTCCTTTGCCGATATTTCGAATGTCAATGCCAATGATCATTTTTTTAGATTGTCCATTTAATCTCTCGGCACCCATTTTTAAAAAAAAATAACTCGAACACTCTTTTTTCCTAGTCAAATTTCCCCTCCCTCTACGGCTACCGCAGGAAAATTTTCCGGAAAAAAGGTATTCTCAAACAGGATTTTTTCTAAAAATGAGTGTCTCAGTTTAAATGTTTAGTTGCTTATTTCCTAATCAGTCCAATTACCAAAAACAGCCACATAAATCCTAGCATAAAGGCGCTATTAAATAAATTGGAAACCAGAAGACCAAGAAATGCGGTTATGACGAAAAGGGCTAGTGTTTTGTGTTCAGGGCTCTGGGCGAAGAAAAATTTCCAGACATTTCGAAGCAGGATATAGGTTCCAAGGATGAGGAAGGCTAAAAATCCGATAAGACCGCTTCCCAGATAGACTTCCAGGAAGATATTGCTGGCATTGAGAGCTGTTCCCCTTTCATCAGTTCCCAGGAATTTTCCGATATTTCCCCAGCCAATCCCGGCAATCCAGTTGCTTTGGATGATATTCCAAGAGGTCTGATATATCCGCGCTCTTACGTTGATATTGGGATCAGGGCGGAGGATTTCTCGGATGAATTTACCGGATTGCTTTTCACTTTCAACATTTTCCAGATCAATATGACGGCAAGACAGACTTGGCAATTCTTCCAGGGAAGCTATTTTTTCCGGAAGAGCTCTTTCGTCATCGCAAGCCAAGGTTATTTTTTGTTCCCCAGTTGAACTTTCGAGGCGCTTTCCTAGTTCAAAAGTTGTTAGATTGAAAATGTGAACTATCCCGGCTGAAAGAAAAAGGGAAATCAGGAGCATAACAAGGATTTGCCCGAAAATTTTTCCTTGCCATTTTTTAAAATTGAAACGGAGATTGGTGAGGATTAGAAAAAGAGCCACCAAGATGGAAATAATAGCTCCCGCCCAAGCGCTTCTGGAAACAGTGGCAATCAACAAGGAAAAACCTAGAGTTAAAAAGATAAAATTCAAAAATTGAAAAGTTATAAATTGTTTGGAAATTGAAAACTTGCCTGCCGGCGAGGCAGGTTGGAAATTGGAAATTTTCTCCCGAGAAGCAATATTTTTCTGGAAAAAGAAATATATCAATGATACTGCTAGACTTACTATCAACACCAGGTATATTCCCAGCCAGTCCGGCTCGGCGAAAGTGGCGTTGGGGCGTCCTGGCATTATTTCAAAAGCTTCGAGACCGCGGGTAAAGCGCCAATTTTGCCAGATGCCGTAAGAACTTATTATAAAAGAAGATCCTAGAAATATTGGAACGATTCTTTTTAGATCTGCTATTTCTTGGAGATAAATCCGACCCAGGAGATAGATGAAGGCAAAAGAAGCAATCACCAAGGAAAGCTTAAAGGCCAAAGCTTTTTCCTCGGAAAGGAAGGCGCTCCAGAAAGAAGCTAGGACTAAAACAATGACCAGGTAATCGGTAAAGTGCCACTTGGGAAAAGTAAAGTTTATTTTTTTCCAGAAGAAACGGACTAGGAGGGATATTCCTATGGAGAGGCCCAGGAGCTGGTACGGCCGGACAGAAAGAGGCCAGCTTTCGGGCGCTAGACTTAGATTTTCAATGGGCAAAGTCCCGACCAAAAGAAGGAAGGCCCAGCCGGGACGGTAGAGTGAGAAAGCCAGGCTTAGAAAGACGATGAAAATAAAATCGGACGAAGAAAAAGGAATCTGTCCGAGATTTCGGAAAATTATCAGAAAAGAAACCAAGAGCAAATTGGCGATGAGGAGATAATGCTTGATGGTGAATTTGAACATTTTTTCAATCCCCACCCCCTGGCCCCCTCCCCTTTCTAAGGGGAGGGGTGGGGTGGGGTTTTATCAAATTTGACTTGCTATTTCTAGAAACTTATCTACAAATTTTTTCCAAGAAAATAGCTTTGATTTTTCTTGGCCTTTTCTTTTCAGGCTTTCTCGGAGTTTTGGATTGGTGAGGATTTTTTTCATCACTCGGGAAATTTCCGACGTATCTTCCGGATCGCAGTATAATATGCCGTCTCCGCCGACCTCGGGAAGAGAGGATGTCTTGGAGGCGATGACCGGAGTCCCCTGTTTCATAGCTTCTAGGACTGGCAATCCAAACCCTTCATAGAAAGAAGGAAAAACAAATAGTGCGGCCTCCCTATAGAGGGTCGGCGCGTCTTCTTCGGGAACAAATCCCAGTAGTTTGACATTTTTAGAGAGGCCTAGATCACGAACCAGTTTTTCAATGTCAGTAATGAGTGGCGCTAGGCGGGGCATCAGTTTTCCGGCGATGGCCAGTTTGGGAATTTCGGGGAGAAACTTTTCTACCCGGTTTCTTTCCAGAAGCTCTTGGTAGCTCTTAAGGAGACCTGTTAGATTCTTTCTTTTTTCCAGTCCCATTCCTCCTAAAATATACCCGGGTTTCAAACGGTATTTCCTGAGGACGCGGGAAAGTTTTTCTTTTACGGGAAACTTGTTGAAAATCGGATTGGTATCAATATAATTTACGCTGATTTTTTCTCCCGAAACGCCCAGTTCGCGGATGATATCTTTTTCCGTCCTCTTGGAATTAGCAATCAAGCGGTCGGCTTCTCGGATGGCTTTCTCCGTAAGTCTTTGATATTTCTTTTTCCGAGAATTATTAAGGTATTCAGGAAAAAGTCGAGGAATGAGATCATGGACTAGCATAATGTGAGGGATATTTTGGGGCATGACAGTCGGACATTGGTAGGGAGAAAAAAATAAATCACACTGATCTCTCTCGGCCATTTTGGGAAGGAGCCTTTTTTCCCACCAAATTTTCCGGATAAGGTCGTCCCTTTTCCAGAACGGCAGAAAGACCCGAGTTTCAAAATTTTTGGGCAGACGCATTTTTTTCGGAAGCGGTTCTTCCAGATAAAGGATGAAGTGGTTCTCTGATTTCCGAGTGGAAAGTTCATTCAAAAAATCCCGGGTGACGTTTCCAATTCCGGTTCCGGGTTTTCGCAGGAAAGATGCGTTGATGCCGATTTTCATTTAGCTTGTCATTCCCGCGCAGGCGGGAATCTAGTCATTAAACCTAGCTATTTCACTGGATTCCCGTTTTCACGAGAATGACAGAGAAAAACCACTTAGCTTTTAAGTATATTTTACAACAATTTCTCTAAAATAAAAAGCCCCAGAGAGGGGCTTTTTACAATCTTTTAGAACAAGAAATCCATCAAACTTTCACTAAGCTTCCAAATAACCAGTCCGAAGCAGAAAACTATGCCAGCGAAGATTCCCATGGCCGAGAGGCCGAAAGCGGCTTCCAATCGAGTCATTTTTTCCATATAGGCGGCTTATGAATTAACAGACGAGGATAGCACAGTTTCATATTTTTGTCAAGGCTTATACGCCTTGGCTTTTGTTTTCAAATTAGCTAAAATTAGTTGAGTAATCCTTTAAGGTATTTTTTTATGCCGAAACAAAAGACAACTGTATGTGTGGTGGGTCTGGGCTATGTGGGGTTGCCTCTCGCGATGCGTTCGATCGAACGAGGCTACGATGTTATTGGATTTGATTTGGATGAGAAAAAAAATAAGCTCATCAGGGAGGGCAAGAACCCGATTGAAGAAGAATTTCTAAACGGGTATTTCAAGGAATTCAAATTGCGGGCCACTTCCGATGCTAAGGAAATAAAAAAAGCCGATATCGTTTTGGTCTGTGTCCCGACTCCGGTAGATGAGAAATTCTTTCCCGACCTTCGTCCGGTCCGCGGAGCGATGGAAATGGTGGCCAAAAATCTCAAAAAGGGCGCGCTAGTCGTTTTGGAATCAACAGTCAACCCGGGCGTGTCGGAGGAAGTGGTGCGACCAATTTTTGAAACAACCGGACACAAAGTTGGGCGAGATGTTTTTTTGGCGCACTGTCCGGAACGGATCAATCCTGGAGATAAGAAATGGAATGTTACCAACATTCCTCGAGTAGTTGGTTCTTTTGACAAGAAGGGCGTCGAGATGGCCAAGAGTTTCTATGAATCGATTGTGGATGCCGAAATCCGCCCGATGAAATCTATTCGGGAAGCGGAGGCGGTCAAAATTGTGGAGAATTCTTTCCGGGATATCAACATCGCTTTTGTGAACGAATTGGCCAAATCTTTTGACAAGCTAGACATTGACATTAAAGATGTTATCTTGGGCGCCTCAACCAAGCCGTTTGCTTTTATGCCCCACTTCCCTTCTTGCGGGGTGGGCGGACACTGTATTCCGGTTGATCCATATTATCTCATCGAGCGGGCCAAGGAATCGGGATTTGACCATAAGTTTCTTAGGATTGCGCGCGAAATTAACAACTCCATGCCCAGCTATGCCGTCGAGCTTCTCCAGGACGCGCTTAATGAAATAAAGCTTCCAATGAAAGGAACCAAAGTTGGACTTTTAGGAATCTCCTACAAGGCCAACGTAGACGATGTCCGCGAGTCCCCTTCTCTTAAGATTATGGAGCTTCTCGAGAATTACGGATGTGATTTTGAAGTTTTCGATCCGCACATTCTCTCTAAATCGACTGTCAAAAATCTGGAAACGGTCCTCAAAAAATCAAAGGCCCTAATTCTGGCCACCAACCACGATGAGTTCCTGAATATCGACGGGGCTATGCTCAAGAAATTCGGCGTCAAAGTGATTGTGGACGGAAAAAATTGCCTCGACAAGCAAAAAATCCAAAAATCAGGTATAATATATAAAGGAATCGGACGCTGAGTCCATAAAGTTAAAAGTTTATAAAGTCCATAAAGTCCAGAGTTGTTGTAGAGTCATTATAGATTGCTTTACAGACTTTCGACTTTACAGACTTTCGACTCATAATGTTTAGTCTCATCAAGGGAATAATTTGGCTGGTCGGGTTCGTAGTCGTGGCGATTTTTGTTCTCAACTACTTCGGTTACGAAGTTAATTATAACTATTTTACTGAGAGCAAAGCTGAGTGTCAGAAACGAGTGGAAGATTGCGCCAAGGAGTTTGTCGAGCAAGGGACCAAGAATGCCGAGTGTGATTTTGATTGCGTCAATCCAAGAATTTTAATCAAGAAGAAATAGTCCATAAAGTCCATAAAGTCCATAAAGTCAAAAGCGACTTTAGAGACTTTCGACTTTAGAGACTTTCGACTTTCATTTATGAAACTAGTCATAAACATTCCCGCTTTTAACGAAGAGGCTAAGATTGCTGAGACCATCAGTCGAATTCCGAAGTCATTTTCAGGAATCTCCGAAATTTTCGTCCAAGTGATTGACGACGGGTCTAAAGACAAAACTATCGAGAAGGCCAAGGCCGGCGGAGCTGATGCTGTCTATCCCAATGGAATTAATCGGGGCATCGGAGTTGTTTTTCGAAACGCGGTTCAGAGAGCGCTGGAAAACGGAGCCGACATTATGGTGAATATAGATGCGGACGGACAATTTGATCCGAAAGACATTCAAAAACTCATCGATCCGATTCTTTCATATGAAGCGGATATGGTGAGTGCTGATCGCTTCGGAAAACATGTGGCCAAAAATATTCCCAAAGTCAAAGACTATCTCAACCGTTTCGCTGCTTTCATAATCGGGAAATTTCTGAATACCAAAATCAATGATTTGACTTGCGGATTCCGAGCCTATTCTCGAGAGACGCTTCTCCGTCTCAATCTGCCCGGCAATTTTACCTATACTCAAGAAACCATCATTGACGCGCTGGGCAAGAACCTCAAGATCAAGTGGGTGCCGGTTGTCGTAACTTATTTTGCCGAGCGGAAATCCCGGGTAGTAAAAAGCGTCTGGAATTATGTGAATAATAGTTTTCGGATAATCTTGAAGGCGGTGCGGGATGTGCGTCCGATGAAGTTTTTTGGCATTCCGGGATTCGTGATGATTTCTGCCTCGCTGATTCTTCTTATTATATTCCTGAGTTTTTATTTTCAGGATTTCAAGATCTCGCCCTATCGGAACTATCTGACTTTTGCTATTGGACTTTTCCTTATCGGTCTTCAATTCATTATTTTTGCTCTCATTGCCGATATGATCAAATCCAATCGGAAGCTGAATGAAGAGGAAATCTATCTGCTCAAAAAAGAAAGATATAAGAAATGAAAATCCTTTTTATATCGCATTCTTATCCTCCGATTGTCGGCGGGGTGGAATCGCAAAATTTTGAACTTTATACTTGGCTTTCGAGAATCGCCGAGGTGAAGCTTTTGGCCAATCGAAAGAGATGGCTCATTCCTTTCTTTCTGAAGTATGCCTCCGTCAGGGCGCTTTTTTCAGCTAAAAATTATGACGTTGTGCTTCTGGGGAGCTGTCTTCTTTCTCCTGTTGGGTGGTTAATTAAAAAATTTACTCGAACGCCGGTCATTTCAGTAGCTCATGGGCTGGACTTGACCTGGAAAAATCTAATTTACCAAAAACTGTGGCTGAGGAATTTTATTCCAAGCCTCGACAAATTAATTGCGATTGGTCAGGAAACGATTGCCGTTGGAACGGAACGTGGAATTCCTAAAGAAAAATTTGTTCTTGTCCCCAACGGCGTGGATACGGAAAAGTTTTGGAAATCCCATACTCGGGAAGAATTGGAAAAAGTGGTCGGCGAAAAATTAGATGACAAGAAAATCCTTCTGACAACCGGGCGCTTGGCGGTCCACAAGGGCGTGGACTGGTTTGTGGACCAGGTGATGCCGAAAATGGGAAAGGATGTCATCTATTTGATTGCTGGAGAGGGAGAAAAGAGAAAAGATATTGAGAAAGCTATCAAGAAAAATAATTTAGAGGACCAGGTAAAGATGCTGGGGTATGTGAGCGATGCGGATCGAGAAATTCTCTATAATACGGCCGATGTTTATATCAAGCCCAATATCAAGGTTCCCGGTACGATGGAAGGCTTTGGCCTAGTGGTGGTTGAGGCGGCCTCTTGTAAGCTTCCAGTCGTGGCTTCCCGACTTGAGGGACTCAAAGACGCTATCCGGGATGGAGAAAACGGATTTCTGATTGAACCCTATGACACGGATGGGTTTGTCAAGAAAATCAAGGAGCTTTTGGAGGATGAAAATTATCGGGTATCTTTCGGAGAAAAAGCCAGAAAATATGTGATGGAAAATTTTGCCTGGGAAAAGATTGCCGGGAGATATGCGGAAGAGATATCGAAGATAATTAGAAAAAAATGAAAACTGTCATTCCCGTGAAAACGGGAATCCAGTAAAGTAGTTAAGTTTAATGACTAGATTCCCGCCTGCGCGGGAATGACAAACGGGGAATGTTTATTTTAGAAGCTACAATTTTTTTGGTCTTAGTTGTATTTTTACTCTTTCTTCCTGGCTGGAGCCTACTTTTGGCAGTTCTGGGAAAAAGTCGTGCCCTTTCGACTTTGGAAAGGTTTGTTTTTTCTTTCGGACTAGGGCTTATCGCTGTCGATTTTATCTTCTTCGCTTTTGACTTTCTGAACCTTAAAATCACGGCGTTTTCATCCGCCTTAGCAGTCGGAGTTTTTATTCTGGGATGTTGGGGCATATACAGATATAGAGTTTCTAGAAATAAAAAGATTCTGATCCCGCATGCGGGCCAGGATGACAATAGCTCGGGACTTTTCCAATTTTCCAAAGCCGAGCTGGGATTCCTCCTGATTCTTGTTTTGGGGATGTTCTTTGTAAAAACGGTTTATCTTTCCGGAACGGTCGCTCCGACAGCCACGGATATGGGGCATCATATGTACTGGGCCAAAGAGATGGCAGAAACAGGAAAATTGCCAACCTATGACGGTATGCCGGATTTCATTATCGGTGAACATATCATTTTCGGCCTTATGGCCATTTTGGGAAAGCTTAGCTTTTTTGGAGCTTTTCCGCTGACGCTTCTTTACCTTTTCAATCTTTTGGGAATTCTGACAGTTTTTCTGCTGACGCTTAGGATATTTGGCAATCGGAAAGTGGCCATCTTGACGCTTTTCATTTTGGGAACGCTTTTTGCAGTGTCCTCTCCTCAGGCCAAATTTGTGAGCGGAGGAGTGATCGGGAACATCATGGGCAACTATCTGATGCCGATGGCGCTTTATTTCTATTTTCGGGCTTTTGGAAATGTCGCGAAAAAGGAATTTGTTCCCAGGAAAGAATTTATTTTGCCAGCGGTCTTTGCCAGCGCAGGGCTTTTTTATACCCATCACCTTTCCGGATTCATATTTCTCTTTTCCTTCGTAGGAATACTTTCGATATTTATTCTTAGAAATATTAAAGGCTTGGGAGTTATCTTTCGGAATATATCAAAGATGCTTTTTTCTCGAGTTTTTATTGCTTCCTTATTTTTTGTACTTATATTCTTTTTTTTCATATTTACGCCCAATTTTGCTTCTCCTCAAGCGGTAGATACGGCGGTTGGAACGCCCGAGAAGCAGACTCGGGTGGGACTTTCACTTCAAAATATCCTTTCAACTGTAGGAGAGCTGAGAGTGGTTCTAGGAATTTTAGGCGTGGGACTCCTTTTGTTCTTTTGGAAGAAAATTGATTTGGGAAGGAGCTTGATTTTGGGTTGGGGGCTTATGCTTCTCGTTATGTCGCTCCGGCCCAATTGGCTTCTGATTGATCTTCCCAGTTCTCGAATCGGTAACTATTTAGTCTATCCCTTCTCCATTCTGGCGGCCTTTTTTCTCTGGACGGTGTTTTTTGAAAATAGGGCAGAAAAGGAAAAGAGAATAAAGAGTTGGATTTTTTCCGGAAGCTTCCTTTTAGTTTTTTCTGCCCTGCTCCTTTCGGGAATCTATGATTCCCTGGTGAGCTTCAAGGACCAGAAAAAAGAAGCCCAACTTTTCGAGCTCCAGAGCGCTTCAAAATATCTAGCGTCTGTTTCAGGGGAAGAAGATATGATTCTCAAGGACCACAACTATATCACTGGAGATACTTGGGTGAAGCTTTTTCTCATGCGGGGATATCGCTATCCCCTTTCTCGCAGTTATTTCAGCCGCTATGAAGACGAATTCAATCCACGGGAGATGTGTACCCTCTATATGATTACTGAGCCGGGCTCTAAGAGGTCAGAGGAATGCTTCAGTGAGACTGGCACCAATTTTGTCATGGTTAATCCGCTTTATGATGAAAGCCAATTCAGAAGACTTTCCAATTTTGACGAAGTCTTTTCTTCGTCAGGAGTAGCGGTTTTTTATCGTAAATAAATATGCTAAAGAAAAATCTTATCATTTTTTCCCTTTCTCTTCTGTTCATTCTGAGCGCCTTCTATCTTTTCTGGTCGGCCGAGAAGCCGGCCAGCTCTTCCTGGTGGGCGGTCTATTTCGAAAGCGCCAAATCGGACAAGTTGGATTTTGTCATCGAAAACCGGTCCAAGGAAAACGATTTCCGTTATGAAGTCTGGCAAGGAGAAGAAAAAATCAGCGAAAACAGAATAGCTTGCGCTGATATTTGCCGGACGGAAGTAGTGGAGGCTGTCGGAGAAGAAGCTATGACAGTCAAGATTTGGAAAGGAGAGGAAAAAAGGGAGATATATAAGAAGTAGGAAGTTGCCAAGGCGTAAGATTTTTTGAAACTACTTAAAGCAGTCTCATATTCCGGACTGCTTTTATATTATCCAAAAACAAAGAACGCCCTCCGGGTGAAGGTCGTTCTTAAATCGTGGGTTTTTGTGGGGTGAGCCTTGGCGTGGGTTGCTCTTGGCTCACCGGGTCAAAAATTCCTAACTCCTTTCTTTCCCGGAGGGCGTGGAGGGCGATTTTTAGGGCGTTGCCCTGGTTTGGTGCTGGCGGGCGGGTGTTTGTTTGGGATAAAGGTCTTGAACTCCAGGGAGATGGAGCCCCGCCCGCCAGCTTTAGATTAAGTATAGAGATAAAATAATTTTTGTCAATCAAAAAACCCACCTCTGCGAGTTCGCAAAAGTGGGGGGCCAGGCCGGGAGCCGCCGAGCGACGAAGCGCTAGGCGAACTCCCGGCCGGGCTTGGGGGGCTTGAGTTTAAGTCCCTTGTATAGGGTTCCTCCGCGGAGGCCGTCATCCTTGGCGAACCTTGGATTTTCGGCCTCCGCAGGAGGAGAGGGGGCTTTTTTTAGCCTTATTTTTAAGGCAACCATACCATTCTACTCCCTTTTTTGATTCTTGTCAAGGGGCTCTGAAGATGCTAGAATAGAAAAGTAAATAAAATGACTGAAATGACTGAAAATAAGCCAAAAAGCTCTAAATCAGAGGCTGACAAGGTTCTTCTTTTGACTCGTCCAATCTGCCCTCCTTGGGATGAAGCTTCGAAAAACTTCGCCTATTTCTTGGCTAAGAATGTCCGAGGAGTGGATTTTGGAATCTTGACTTGCAAGGAAGAATTGAACCTTGGGGAAAATGTGGAGCAGATTCCTATCTACTCTTCAGCCAAATTTAACCTCAAATCAAAATTGGAGCTTCTAAAATTTCTAAGAAAAGATGAGCGTCTTTTTTCAATCTTCCATCTTTTGTTCACTCCCACTCGTCTCAATACTTTTCTTATTAAGTTTTTTTCCAAGATCCGAAATGTCAGAACTATCCAAACCATAGCTACTCTCCGGGAGGATTTGTATTCCGATGAAAAAATAAGGAAGAATATCTTTGCCGATGCAGTTATTACCTACTCCGACCATTCTAAGCAGAAACTGGAAAGTTTGGGCTTTCAGAATGTGAGAAGAATCTATCCCGGAATTGATTTGGAAAAATACTCCCCTGCCCCTAAGAATCTAGCCACTTTAGAACTTTTCAATTTGGATCAAAATGATTTTATCCTGACTTTCCCAGGAGAATACACTCGTCTTGGAGGAGTTGATCATATTATTGAGGCCTTCCGGAAGATTGAGGGGCGGATAAAAGAAGCCAAACTAGTGTTGGCGCTTCGCGTCAAGAATAAGGCGGATTTTTTGAAGAAAAAACAGATTATGAAAGAAATCGCCGGAACAGAACTGGATGGAAAAATAGTTTTTACCGATACTTTTTCCGATATGCCGAAAATCTATAATCTGTCTGACGTCGTTCTTTTCCCTGTGTCGGATCTCAACGGAAAATTTGATGTTCCCCTGGTGGTGCCGGAGTCCCAGGCCTGCGAAAAGCCGGTAATTGTTTCTGATCTCCCAATCTTTCAGGAATTTACCAATGAAAGCAACTCCATTGTTGTTAAGAAAAATTCCCCGGAGGAAATATATGAGGCAGTTCTAGAGCTTTACAATGACAAGAATCGGCGAGAATCAATGGGTCGGTCCGGGCGCCAATTTGTGGAAGCCAATATGGATATCAAGAAAGTCGCCAAAGATTATAAAGAAGTATATCAGGAATTACTAACTTCTAATTGACTTAATTTCTAAAACTAGAAAAATGTACGAACTGAAAAAAATATCCCAGCATAAGCAGGAGATGAAGACGGACAAGATGAAAGTTCCAGCTATCTTTTTTATGAGCGAAGAGCT
>JBMOKR010000060.1:0-12676 GCA_049324335.1 Patescibacteria group bacterium
GCTGAACTTTTAAAGTTCAGCATTCTCGACCAAAGCATTTTCATCCAGGCCGTATTTGCTAGTTACTCCTTCCGCGCCTTCTTGGGCGGCATCGGATGGGCTGGGCCAGTCGAAATCGGCCAGCGCCGGCAGAATCGAGAAGCTGAAAATAGTAAAACTGGTCAGAAGAGCCAGAAAAAACTTCTTAATTTTGTTTCTCATATTGTTTTTTAACTAAGATAAATTAAATAAGCGTCTAAAATGATGAGAAAAAGCAGGGAGCCCAGATAGGAATAGAAAAAAGTTCGACTTCTATAGGCCAGTATTCCGCCTAAGATGGAAATGATAATCATAGGGATAGTATTCCAAATGGAACTGCTCACTATAAAAAGAGGAATGAGGTAGATTATGGCCTGGATGGCTATGGAAAAGTAGGAGAATTTCTCTCTGAATATGGAAAGCAAGAAGCCTTTGAAAAAATATTCTTGAAAGAGAAGGAGGAGGTTCACCAGACAAAGCTCGTAAAAAACAAACATCGGAAAGCTATTGCGGATAACCGGAGACAAGGAGTAGTGTTTAGGGAAATCGGTGTAATTTATTACAAGATACATAAGAGAGACGCTGGCCAGAACAAAGATGATTAGTTCAAGGAGGAGGGCTTTTTCGAGCTTGAATCTCATTCCGAAATTCGAAACAGTTTCTCCGAGAACAACTTTTACAAAAAGAAAGGGAATTAGAAGAAGAAAAAAGAGGCTCTTAGTAAGGTTCTCCAGAAAGTTGTTGGTAGGAAAAACGGAAAAGATAATCAAGGACATTATTCCTATAGCTAAGGCTAAAAGAGTCCTTTTCCAGGAGCTGTCGATTTTTAGTGCTGGCATATATTTAAATTATGAAAACTTATCTTAGGCGGCCTTAGCGAGTGGCTGGCTTTCCTTTTTATAGTCGTCGGCGTAAGACATTGAGGGCGGGAGATTCTCTGAAGACTTTTCGTCTTTGGCGGACACGGCTCTTTCGCGAAGAGTCATATAGAATACTATAACTACTACAGCGCTTTCTATTGGGAAAAAATTGAGCCCAAAAAATAGCTCAATTCCAGTTCCTCCCGCCAACACCCCAAAGCGTTTGAGAGCTCCTCGGACGGCTTTTTTGGCGCCTCTTGATCCGGTTATAAACATAATAAGACCAATAGCGAAGGAAACGCAGAAGGTAACGGCAGTTCCGATGGCTGGCAAGGATCCGACACCGACGAAATCCAGGACGTCTTTGATTATGGCTAGTGAAAGGGCGATACCGAACAGCCAGTCCATAAAGGGGTCGAGATATTTCCAGAGACTCAGAGCCATCTTGGTCTCAGTTGCGACGGACTGGTTCAGCTTCCGGGGATTGATGTTGGTTAGAGAAGCCTTATTGTTTCTGGTTAACTCAAGATTTTTTTTGAAATCTTCTTCCATAAGTTTTTATTTTTCCTCGCCTTCTTCCATTTCCAGTTCTTTCTTGGCAGCCTCGATTTCCAAGAGCTGGGCCGGGTCAGTGGTGATGATTTGATCTTCGCTATAAGAGGCCACAATCTTTATAGCGACATGCTTGGTTCCGGCGAAAAATATTCCTTCCCCAACATTACTTTCCAAAAGGAGGAACTTTTCCTGGTCGGTGAGATAGAAAGTTTCGGCGATATAGTCGATGGCTGCCGGAGATTGCTTGAGGAGCAGTTGGATGGAAGAGTTGGTGACGATTGGCTTGCCATAGCGGGAGGCTAAAAAATCATTCACGTCTTGAGTGATAGTGGTGAGTCCGGTATAGTATTTTCGGCATCTTTTAGCAATCCCGAAGAGAAAGGAGGCAGCGTCGTCATATTTCATCATTACCCAGGCCTCATCGACCAGAACTAAACGCTTTTTCATATTAGTGCGCATTTCGTTCCAGATGAATTGAAGGACCAGATACATGGCAATCGGACGCAAATCCTCTTCCATATCCCGGATATTGAAAACCACCAGCTGGCTTCCAACGGTAACATTGGTGTGGTTATTAAGGAATCCGGCAAAGATTCCTTCTGTATATTTTTCCATTCGGACTGCCAGATCTTCTCCTCCATCCATATTGCGAAGGACATCGTAAAGGTCGGACATAGTTGGGAAATCGGATTTTTGGATGGCTTCAAAATCTGATTCAGCGGAAATGTCCTTGATGCTGTAAGTTTCTCTCACCGCTCTGTCCAGAATAGAGCTTTCCTCAGGCGTGACATTTCCCAGCATAATATGGAGAAGTCCCAGGATGTTGGCAACGTTGTTTCGAAGCACATCTTCCGGATCTTCATCAGTTCGAAGTTTGGGAAGGTCGAAGGGATTGATATGATTTTGAGAATTGAGAGATATTTTAATAAAACTTCCCCCGACAGTTTCAGCCAGGTGTTTGTATTCATTCTCTGGGTCAATGACTACCACGTTTATCCCTAGCATCATCGAGCGCAGAATTTCCAGTTTGACAGCGTAGCTTTTTCCGGCTCCAGACTTGGCAAAAACTACCATATTGGCATTTTCCATCTTGAAACGGTCGAAAATCACCAGACTGTTATTGTGTCGATTGATTCCGAAAAGAATGCCCTCGTTGGTGGAAAGAGTTGAAGAAACAAAAGGAAAGGTAGTGGACAGTGGCGAGGAATTCATGCTGGTTCCAATGTCTAGCTCGTCGTTGGCTAAAGGCAATGTTGAAATGAAGCCTTGTTCGGCCTTAAAGACAGCTGGCTTGGCATAAACTAGCTGGGCTTCCAGGAGAGACTCTATAGCGCGTTCTGTTCTGGCCAGTTCTTTTTCATCTTGGGCATAAAAAGTTATATAAAGACCGAATTTGAAAAATTTTTCTGTTCCTTGCTGAAGCTTGTCTCGAAGCTCTTCAATGTCTTGCATGGCGGTTTCCAGAGCTGGATCGCGGATAAGACCGGACTCCCTTTCCATATTGTAGCGAGATTCCACTTGGGTAGCAGTCTTTCTTAGAGTCTTCAAAATGTCATATGTTTCCACTGGATGAATGAACATGGAGACATCCATAGCAGCATCAAAATTGATTATTGGTGAAAACCAATTGCTATGAAGATAGCGGGGGTAAGTCATTACAAAAACAGTCTGGGCCAGGGTCTCGCCTACTCGGATGTATCTCGGAGTTATTTTGATGGCGCTCGGAGCAATCAAGTCATGAAGATGGCTCAGGCCTTCCTGATAAGCTTTCTCGCTTTCCAGAATCGCGTCTTGCTTTACCGGAGCTTTGAAAGACGGATTATTTTTCTTCCAAAAATCAAACATAGGGCTAGCTTAATTCTAATTGATTAACATCGGCTAATTCAGAAACATTAAAGGTCTGGGGATTGTAGGAATTGAAAAGCAATTCAATTATATCTTGGGTTTCAAGCGGGATAATCTTTACTCCAGTAGCGCTTATGGCAGTCGTAACATGGTCAACTCTTTGAAACAGCTGGTTCTTGTAAGTTTCAAAATTCTGCCTTTTTTCCAGAATATTTTTTTGCGGGTTGAAACGGGCCGAAAGATTGGCAAAAAAACCGGACTCTTTACTCTCTATAGGCGAGAACGGAACGACGATGTAGAACACTTTGTCCATAATGTTGGATACTGACACCAGCTCTTTGATGAATTTGATATATTCGGAAGTTTGGAGACGAAGGAGTTCATTGGGTTGTTGCTTTTCTTTTTCGGCTATAAAATCGACATATTTATCGATGTTCATCTTGCGGGAAGAGACAATTATTTGGACGGGAAAATCCAGAGAATTGAGAAAGTTTTGGTATTGATTTATAATGGCCACCTGCTCGTCGCTTGATTTTAGATCATAATTTATGGCTGAAACGGCCAAGATTGACCGGAGAGAGCCATTTTTCATAACAATCACATTATCTTTGATTTCTTCCACATCCAGGAAACTCTGAGTGCTGGCAGAAGAAACGCTGTGAGTCATTTTGGAGGCGTGCAACTTTTCCATGTGTTTTTATTGGTCTAAAATTTTAGAAATTTCTTGAAGCTTTTTTGAATCCAGAGATTTTTTCTCCGGAATTGGAGTATTCTTTTTGGAAACAGTCTGAATTTTTCTGGGGTTGCTTTTTTGAGGATTTCTTTTCCAGACATAGAGTTTCGGTTTAGTGGTAAATGAAAGCGAAGCAACAACGAAATGGACTAGGGGGAGGTCGTGGGGGCGAAAAAAGGCCAGAGCTCCGAATAGCGCTGTGCTTATGATAGCGACTATTATGAAAGCGGAAAAATCAAGCAGGTTCCAGACAATCAAAAGAGTGACTCCATCTAGGGCCAGCCAACCGAGTTGCTTGGCGGTGAGAGGGCCAACAATCCGGTCTTCGATGTCGATAAATTGAGGGACGTTAAACTGCATGTTAGCTACTAATTATTAATAAGTACTAATAGACTAATCTAAAAATGTGCGGACTCTAAATAATCACAACTCTTTTAGGTTAACTACATTTTTTGGATTGACATTAGGGGTTTCCTCGGAAATTCCGGAGACTAGATTAGTTCTAGGCTGATAAAATTGCCTTTCTGGAACACTTCCAATCATTTTTTGAGGACTTGGCGGGGCGAGCGATTGAATTTTTGGTTTTTGGCTAATTTCGTTTTTTCTCACCTCAAGATTTCGAGGAGTAATGCGCTCTGGAGCGGGTCTTTGAAAATCTTCTTTCTTCATTTCAAAAGGCATCTTTTGATGGAAATTGAACTGGGCGCTTTGGATATTCAACTCATTATTTTGCTCGCCAGAATCTGTTATTTGGGGTTTTTTGTCTGGCGCTTCTTGATTTGGGATTATTGTTCTTGGTTTATTAGTCTGGAAGTTGGGCAGAATAATCTGGCGAGTGTCCCGATTGACGCTCAAGGGCAAGTTTTCATCAAAAGCGCGAAGGATGAAAGACAATTTTTCCCGGTCTTCTTCGCGAAGAGCTTTAGTATTGGGGCTTTGGAAAAGATATTGGCTTCTCTGGATGGAATCGTGGCGGATGTATCCGAGACGACTGGTATAATCAGAAACCCAGTTCTTGATTGAAGGACGAACTTCTTCCGGGAAATCCTTGAGCATTATTTTGTTTCCAGTCAGAAGCTGTTCTCCGGCTTCGGGATATTTCTGAAGAACTTTCTGAAGGGACAGCTCCTCTACTTTTTCAGCATAAGCTTTTTCAAAGGAATCATCGCGGAAAATCTTTTCTTCCAGCATTCCGACTATTTGCGAAGCTGTCTCAATATTGATGGAGGAGCGATTCTGGATGAAAGCCGGCAGGTCTTTTTCTGGAAGTTCTCCCAAATAAAATTTACGGACAGCCAAAGAAATGCCCCTGGCTTGTTCCGGAGCTATTCCGACAAAGGAACTGATTTTTTCTATCTTGTCGGAACAGGAAGAAAGCTTGTCCTTGATCTTTTCTGGAAGCGCGTCAAACCTGTCCCAGTCATCATCAGAAATGAGAATGGGTGAAAAGTTAACGAATCTTTTAAAATTTTCCGTATTTTGATTTGGCATAATTTCTAAACAAATCCAGCCCTTCTTCCTCCGCTATTGCTTCCTTCATTTTGAATTAAGTTTTCTCGAATCCAGGCTTCACGATCAGCCTGGGACAACTTTTTAGCTACTTCCTCTATGAATTTTGGATCGGAGTTGCTCCTACTTCGGAGATAATTATTAATGAAGTTTGTATCCGAAAGGAGGCCCTTTTGTTTGGAGAGTTGATCAGCATTCATTTTATCAACGTATTCTGCATAGGCCTGTGGTTCTGTTCTTATTCCCTGGCCTATTTCATAATCCATGACCAATTTAACATGCTTTTCCTTAACTTTGTCATTAAATATTTCTTGGCTTATCTTGTCGCCTTCCAAGGCATCAACGGCCAGTTTGTAATTTTTCTTAGCGTCATCTCCACTTCCGAAGCCTCTTTTTTCAGCCATTTCAAGAGCGGCGGCTCTTCTTTCTGCCAAGCTTCCCTTTGCCAGCGCCGTGTTCAATTCTCCTTCTGAAACCCCAGTCTCCTTCCAAGCCTTCCTTTTTTCGGCGATGTCTCTTTTGAGAGTCTCAGACATCCTGATTTGAGCCGCTTTGCTTCCTGGAACGCCTTGATACCACTTATCGCCTTTTCGCATAGCTCCCTGAGCCCTATCCCTCCATTCTCCCGGCTTAGATCCGGCATATTTCCCCAACCGTGAAGACCAGGCGGTCTGATCCAGGATATCTTTCCGCTTCTTTCTCTCGGCGCCGTATTTGTCGTAGACATTTTTACCCCAGTTGTAGCCGCTAACTTTCTTTCCAGCTTTCATCGCAAAAGATTGAGCTTTGGCTGCTCCCTCGATGCTCATTTTTTGAGAAACACCCATAACTAGCCAGAGAATAACTATTGGAATTATCAAAAGTCCTAAACTTCCTAAATAATTGGCAGAGGGGGCAACGTTGTTGGCTTCCGCTCCAAGTCCTCCTAGACTGTTTATAGCTGTCATCATGCGTAGAGCTATCTCTAATCCCAAAATCATTATTGGTCCAAAAAAGGCGTATTTGAAAAGATTATCCCACCATTGGCTGGCAAAGCCCTGAAATCCTGGCAAAACATAGCCAACGAATCCAATAGGAGAAAATATCACTAAAATAGCTAAAACAATGAGTCTTACAAAGAGCAAAATAGCGACCGCAAATAGTGTAATCGCAAAAAGAAGCAGAAAAACTACTGATGTTAACATATATCCTACACCTGATTGTTTGTAAGATGATGTTAAAAATAATTTATCCAGAGATGAATTCGTCAAGAAGTCTGTTGTAAAAAATGTAGCATTGGGATTGTTAGAAAAATTCAAGTTAATCAATGAGTACATTGCTACGTTGGAAAGATCAATTAAAAATCTGGCTATTGGGTAGCTAAAATTAACTAAAAGCGCCATAATAACCAACATTAATAAAATTTTCTTGTAGCTATACTTGTCGATTTGAAAAATCGTAGCGAAGGCGGAGAAAAGAAGGACTAAGATAAAGGCTGTATTAAATATATCTCTGACCATTTTCCATATTTCCCAGACGGCTCCCCCTCCCGTGATTACCAAGGTTGTATTTTCAGTTTTTATTACCCAGCCGAAAAATGTTGCTGCTCCCACAAAGATTATTCTGGCAAATGAAAGAACGGGCGATAGCAAGCAAACCATTGGTGACTTCATAAAATCACAGCTGAAGTCTCCAAGAGCCTTGTCTGTTGCGCTATTAGTGTCAATGTTGGGAGTCCACGTTCCTTTTACTTCCGAGAGCTTTTTTGCGGTGTGGTAGCATTTTGAGGATTCTTCGTTTTGACATATTGCCATACATTCATCGTAGGTTTTGTTTTCATAATAAACATAGGATCCATCCCAAAGTTCGTTCCATCTTTCCCAGTAGCTTTTATATCTGGCGCAGGTTCCAGTAGTACTCTTCTCTGCGGCCTTTGCTTCGTTATTAGGATTAAAAATAAACAAACTCAAAAATACCAAGAAGAAAACTATTCCGGCAAGAAGCTTTTTTTGGGATTGTAATTTCAAAATCAGCATTTATCGTTGGGTCTAGTAATTTCCGAAAAGAGCTTTGGGCCCGACTTTTTTGGCCTCGCTCTTGATTTGCTTGGTGACGCTCTTTCGGACATTGGAAACTTGTCTTTGGGCGGCAGCTTTCAGGGCTCCAATTCCCTGCTTAATGGATCGGTCGATAGCAGTAATGACTGAAGCAGCGGCGATTTCCGGAAGAGTTTCGGCCTTAGCCAGAATGTCCATACTAAGAGTCTCGGCTTTAGTAATGGTGGCTTCAATTGAAGCAGCTGGGGCAGTTACTTGTCCATCGCTGGTTTTTTTACCAACTATTCCGGTCGATTGAGCTTCAACTGTGGCCCAAACCTTTTCTTCTCCCAAATCTTCTTCATATTTGGATTGAAGATGAGCGTAAGCTAGGGGTGCATAATTAATGCCTTCAGTGCATTCCCAAAAATTGTCTAGGTTTCCTTCGGAGAACATATTTTCCCGCATATCGTCAGTGCAGGTGAGTTTGGGACTTTCATCTTCGTTACCAGTTATATTTTCTGCCATTTTTTCAAGAAGATCTCCGTAAGACACTCCAGATGAACTGGAATTTGAACTGCTGTCTTCTCCTGCCCGGGCGCTTTGGATAAGGGCGAATTCAAACTCGTTTCTTCCACCGAATCCCTCGTATTTTTCCTGATAGTAGGAAAGCGTTTTGCTTACGGAAACGCTTCTATAGCGGGAGGAGCTTTTCCCTTCGGTTATTCCCGAAAGGTAATCATTCATAAACTTCTTGGACTTTTCTTCAGGATATTTTTTGAGGAAATCTTCCCAATTGGTGATGACTCCTCCAGATACTCCGGCCATGTCATCGACAAATTTATCAATCTCACTAAGGATTATCTCAACAGCCGCCCTCTTGGCGGCGGCGATAGTGATGCCGTTAAGAGTTTTAGAGAGATTATCTAGAGCTGTTCGATAGATAGCGCCCTGGATGGCATCCCAAGCCAAGGCCCTATTAAAAGGAAAAAAGAAGGAAAAAATAATTAAGGGGATGATTAGCCTAGAAGAAATTTTTTTTGTTTTTGTTTCCATGGTTTTAATTAGAAAAAATATTTTCTACTCCCATTTTTTCAATTTTTTCGCCAAGATCTTGACTGAAATCGATGTCATATTCGGAAAGTTTGGATTCAACTTGCGAGGAAAAGGAGACGATATTAGAAAGTAGTCCCTCGATTTGGGAAAGATTTTGAATATCCTTGATGGGATCGGTGGGATTGGGGCTGATGTAGCTTTCCATCTGAATAGCCGATTTGGCAAAAGTGAGGGCGCTGATGTGAGCATCTACCATTTCTTCTGGCACTTCGATTTCCTTGGCCTGTTCAAAGATTTTTTCTCCACTAGTTTTGAGGTCAGCAATCTTCTGGGAATTTCTAGAAGTGAAGGCCTGGACCATTTTGTTAGTGTTGGATTCTATGATGGAACTGAAGCTTTTTCCGGAAGTTATGGCTTCGGGAGAGTTGCTGGAAAGGATGTAATACATTCCCGACATATAATCCATCATATCCTCTCGCTTTTTTTCTTTCTGTTTTTCCTCTGAATACTCTGAATAGTTCTGTTTCTTTATCTTGAGTTCATCCGGTGAAATAACCAACTCATCCTGGCTCAATTCTTCCTCTTCTTGCGTTTCCTCTGAATCTTCTTCGGAAGAAGCAGTTTCCTGGCCGAGCGTTTGATCGATAAGCGTCTGGATGGAATCGGAATTGATCGCCTGTCCGCTCTCCTTGGATTTTTCCGAAAGAGTCAGAATTTCCTGGGCCAGCTTCTTGGTCAAATTCTCTTGATTTTCATCGGTCTTTTGGAAGGCTTTCTTTTCTGAAATCAATTTGTCTCCCGGAGCGGGTTTGAGGGGATTGTAGCCGGACTTTATTTCTACCCCGTCGGAATAGCCGTCATTGTCAGTATCTTTTTTTCTGGGATCGGTTCCGTAAGCGCCTTCTTCTTCGTCGCTGATTCCGTCTTGATCTCCATCCAAGAAGACATTTTGGCGAGAAGGCGAGTTGTTTTGGGCTAAGGCGAGAAAAGAAAAACCCAAGACGACGAGTCCAAGGAAAACCAGAAGGGTCTGCTTGAAATTATTTGTCCTGGGAAAGTTTAAGATAGGCATATTTTTTTATCCCCGCTCAGTTTCCGCTAGAAAGGAAACTTGTTTCAAGGGGGAGATTTTTTGTTTCAATTTTTCCAATTTACAATCAAGAATTGCGAACTCGAAAAGGAGTTATCGCTTGACAAAATTATAGCATAAAAATATGTTTGGCAAAAGAAAGACAAACAAATTTTGTATTTGGAAAATATCTGGCATTTGTGCTAGATTGGGTTTATGGAGCGACTGAAAAAAATCACCCGAGACATTTTTGAAAGACGAATCGGACCGGCCAGCTGGCTGGGTAATTTTTTGGGCCTGGTTATGCTCCGGCTCTTCTTGGATAAATTCATCGCCAAAACTTCTTCACCTCTCTTCGATTTCATAATGGATATTCATAACATTCTCTTTTTCGGACTCACCTTTTTGTTAGTCTGGCTGGTTTTAAGCTTGGTTTTACGGGAAAAACCCTTCAAACTCAGCTATTTGATGCTTCTAGCCTCTTCTTTTATTGTTTTTCCTCCTATTTTCGATCTTCTTCGGACTGGAGGAGAGGTTTTCTGGAGCTTTTATCTCATCAGCGCTCCCAAGGACTTGGGGTGGCAATTTTTGACGATTTTTGGCCATCTTCCCACGGGAATAGTCTATTTTGGAACCAAAATAACCTTCATATCTGCTATAATCATTCTTTCCGGGTTGGTTTTTTTAAGAACCAGAAGCGTTTGGAAAGCATTTTTTTCAGCTATCGGGACTTACTGCGCTCTTTTCTTCATGGCCGCCTTTCCCTCTATTTTGGCGTATCTTGGAATTTTTTTGACCAGGGGGGATTTTCTCAAAATAAAGCCTTATGAATTGATTCAATTTTTCTCTAGCTTTAAGATCTTGGGAGTAGAATTGGAAAAACTGGCTTATTCAGTAGCTTATAATCTCAATTTTATCTACTTTCTGCTTATTTTGGCTATTTTAAGCCTGTTTTTCTTCTGGTCGGAAAAAGTTAAATTTATAGCCGTGCTTAGAAATTTTCGCTATCCACAGCTTATCTACCATGGGGGACTCTTCTTTTGTGGCTTGGGCCTAGGATTTTTAGCTTATCCCCAAGATATCACTTGGGAATTTTTCCCATTTTTAGCGATTTTGGGTCTTTTGTCTAGTGTAGCTCTTTCTTGGAAGGCCTCTATTATTCCCAATGACTTGAGGGATATTGAAATTGATAAGCTTACCAATTCTTCTCGTCCTCTTCCCAGTGGCTTGTTTGGAAAGGATGAATACAGGCAATTTGGCATTACGGTCTTCATCCTGGCTGTTCTGGGAGGTTTTTTGGTGAGCTATCAATTTGGCTGGTTGCTTGTCGCTTATCAGGTTTTGGCTTGGTTCTATTCAGCAGAACCAATGCGTCTCAAAAGGTTTCCCCTCATAGCTACGGCGCTCAGCGCTCTGGCTTCCCTTTTGATTCTGATGTTGGGATTCATTCTCTTCTCTCCTGATCAAAATCTGGAGGGTTTTCCTTGGCGGATATTTTGGCTTTTGTTCTTATCTTATACTCTTTGCCTGCCAATTAAGGATTTTAAGGATATTCCGGGAGACAAAAGGGATAGTGTCTGGACTATTCCAGTGATTTTAGGGGAAACGAAGGGTCGACTAGTGGTCGGCTCCGCTTTCTTTATTTCTTATTTGCTCAGTGTTTTTTTTCTGAACGAATGGAATCTGTTCTTTTGGAGCCTTATTTTTGGATCAATCTCCTTTTGGGTTATAAATAATAAAAAAATCGCCTCTTGGCGACTTATTTGGTGGAATTTGGCTATCGTTTCGGTTTATGGATTAATTTTGGTCAAAATAGTCTTTTTGAAGAGTTGAAACTGGTCTAAAAAAATTCTGTCAGATTTTTCCAGTCTGCTAATGATAATTCTTGAGCGCGGGTTTTTTCCGAAAAACCGGCGCTTTTTAACTTTTCAAGGACAAGTTCCTTATTCAGATGGAGTCCGTTTGCCAAATTGTTAAGCAGGGTTTTTCGCTTGGAGGAAAATCCAATTCGGGCTAGGCGGAATAATTTTCTAGTCTTCTCTTCTGTCCCATGTTCCATCCTATGTGTTATGCGAATAACGGCGCTGTCTACTTCAGGAATCGGGGAAAAGCACTTTCTCGGAACTTCAAAAAGAATCTTGGCTGTGGCGTAATATTGAACAGAAAGGCCAAGAAGGCTCATTTTTCCAGGACACGCTACGATTCTTTCCGCTACTTCCTTTTGGACCATAAGAATCATCTCTTCTGGAGGAAAGTTGTTTTCTAAAAAAAGGCGGATGATTTTAGAAGTAATATAGTAGGGGATATTGGCGATAACCTTATATTTTAAGCAGGAACCTAGTAAACTAGGCAGGGATATTTTCAGGATATCTTCATTTACCACTTCAACATTTTTTTGATTTTTAAATTTGTTTTTTAGTGCTGGGATTAGGGTGGTATCAATTTCAATAGCCATGACTTGCCCAGCCCTTTCGGCCAGTTCAACTGTCAGAATTCCTTTCCCAGGACCGACTTCCAACACAAAATCATCCTTTTCCAAGTTGGCGGATTCAATAATCTTTTTTACAATAGATTGGTCGACCAGGAAATTCTGGCCTAGTTTCTCTGGCATAAACAGTTTTTAGCTGGCAGTTTTTATTTTATAGACATTTTTGTCAAGAGCTAAAAACTAAAAACTATAAACTAAAAACTAATTCAAAATTTCTTCTACTTTAGTATCAATTACCCCTGCTCCCAAAGAAGCGATTTTTTGGAAAGCCACCTTATCCAAGTCGATTATGCGATTTTTCCCAAAAGGCCCTCGGTCGTTGATTTCTACGATTACGGATTTTCCGTTGGCTCGGTTAGTCACTCTAGCATAACTTCCGATGGGAAGCCAGGGGCTAGCGGCATAAAGGCCGCCCTTAAAGGCATACCAAGTTCCAAGGCCTGTGTGGCTTTTTCCAATCTTAACATAAGTCCCCTGGACGATGATTTCATTGATTGGTTCCTTAACGACATTTTTGGAGAGCTTCAC
>JBMOKR010000061.1:0-12653 GCA_049324335.1 Patescibacteria group bacterium
TCCATAGGAGTGAGATGCGAAGCCTTGCGAGCCGGATAAAAACCAAAGACTATCCCCGCTAAGGCGGAGAATCCAAAACCAATAAGCAATGAATCCCAGCTCACACTCAAGGAAAAGAATAATCCAAATTGGTTAATGACATAGGAAATGCTCCAGGAAGCCAAAAGTCCCAAAAGTATACCCATAATCCCTCCTGCTACCGTAAGAAAGATAGCTTCCAGGAGAAATTGGCGGAGAATATCTCGATTCCTCGCTCCAATGGCCTTTCTGAGACCAATCTCAAAAGTCCTTTCTGCCACCGCCACATACATTACATTCATAATTCCCACTCCTCCGACAACTAGGGAGATGGAAGTGAGAGCCAAGAGAAGAAGGTTTATAGTGTAAAAAACTTTGTCGAGAATTTCCCGAAGTTCTACGATGGAATTGACAGCGAAGTCATCATCGTCAGGATTATCAATATCATGTTCTTCTCGCATAACGTCAGTAGCCTCCGCGATGGTCGCGGGAAGTTTCTCCATATCCCTTATCTTAAAAACAGCAAACTGAACATAATCAATGCCCATCACTCTTTTTTGTAAAGTTTGAATGGGCATATAGACCGTCTCGTCAAAATTGAAAAATCCAGTCGAGCCTCTCTCTTCCAAAACCCCAATAATTTCAAAGTTCTGATTTTTGATTTTTATTTTTTTGCCGACCGCCTCCAAATTGCCAAAAAAATCTTCTTTGGTCTTACTGCCAAGAACCACCACCTGCTTAAGACTGTCATCTTCCTCATCGGAAAACATCCGCCCTTTGGCCACTTTGGTCTGCTTGTCAGCTTCTGTCACGCCCGAACTTACGCCCATGACAAAAACTTGTTTATTCTGACTTTCAAAGCTAGCCACCTGTTGATTCATGATGCCGGCATACCAAGCTCCGACATTTCTGATTTTCGCCACCTCTTCGATATCGGAAATCTTGAGAGTGGTAATTTGAGTCCCTCCCACCATTCCTCCAGCATTATCCGAAGAAGTCTTGGAAGTCTTAGGCACCTTAACTTCAATTTGCATAATATCACTCCCGAAAGATTCGATTTGTCCGACCACATAGCCTTTCACGCCGTTTCCAACCGAAAGCACGACAATCACCGACATCACCCCGAGAACTATTCCCGAGAGAGAAAGCAAGGTCCGCCCCCAATTGGATTTCAGGTTCTTGATAGCCAGCTTAGTTGAAATGTAGAATTCGTGAAAAACCATAAATTAGTCTAAAAGTCTTAAAGTTTATAAAGTCAAAAAGTCATTCGTTAGTATTTTTAGACTTTTGACTTTAAGGACTTTATGGACTCTTTTATTCATACCTTAGCGCTTCCATCGGACTCACTCGCGAAGCTTTGCGAGCCGGATACAGCCCAAAAATCATTCCGATTGAAATAGAAACAAAGGCCGCCACGACAATGGACTGCCAAGAGACTAGAAACGGCCAGTAATATCCCAATGCCTGAACGATTATCGCCACCAAAAAAGCCGTCCCGATTCCTAAAATTATTCCAATCGCTCCTCCCAAGAATGAAATGAAAGAAGCTTCCATCACAAACTGCCATAAAATGTCCGAGGTTTTGGCGCCAATAGCTTTCCTGAGACCCACTTCTCGAATCCGTTGATTAACCGCGATCAGCATTACATTCATAATCCCCACTCCTCCAACTAAAAGCGACATTGCTCCGACTGCCAAGAGAAAATATCTAAGCACATCGGTTATTTGTTCGATAAGCTTGAGAGCTGAAGCTTGGTCGCGAACCGAAAAATCATCCTCTTCCGGATTGTCGATATCATGCCTTTCCCTAAGTGTAGCTTTAACATTAGAGATGGCCGAAGGAATCTGATCCTGGGATTTTATTTTGAGTCGAGCATAGCCCAAATGATCGATTCCCATCAGCACTTTCTGAGCTGTCCGAAGGGGCAGATAGACTTGATCGTCCTGACTGCTCGCCCCAAAACCGGAAGAGCCTCTTTTTTTAAGCACTCCAATTACTAAAAAGCCCTTCTCGTCAATATCTATCTTCTTATTAAGCGGATCTTCAACGCCAAAAAAGTTCTGAGCCGTTTCCTGACCCAAAACGACTACCCGCGCCATATCCGCCTCTTCCTCCTCGGAAAAAAATCGCCCCTTTTCCACCTCGGCATTTTCCACCTGAATATAGCTAGCCGTCGTACCGGTAAAACTCACGCTTTTCGATTCATTCCCCCGCTCGACCGTTTCCGTTCCTTGGACATAGCCGGCGGCAGCTTCCAATTCGGGAACATTCTTTCCGTTCCTGAGAGCCTCTAAGTCTTCATAGGTAAAAGTGGTGATGGCAATTCCCATGGCTGCCGCCGGAGGACCATTTTCATCCGAAGCTCCAGGCAAAACTGCCACCAAGTTAGAGCCAATCCCTTTCACCTGATCCAAAAGGAGTTCCTGAGCTGACTGCCCAATAGCCATAATAAGAATCACCGACCCAACTCCAATAATAATTCCCAGAATCGTCAAAAAAGAGCGGAACTTGGCCGCCATCAGATTCTTGTAAGATATTTTTATCGGATTAAAAATTCGCATTTTCAGTTTTTAGTTTATGGTTTTTAGTTTCTAGAAAAATACTAAAAACTAAAAACTACCAACTAAAAACTACTTGAGAAGTTCTCCATCCTGGGCGAATCTTCGAGTTAGGATCGGGTCATCGCTCACGATCGTTCCGTCTTTCATCCGGATTATCCGGGTTCCATGTTCGGCCGTGAAGGTCTCGTGAGTCACTAGAATAATGGTTTTTCCAGCCCGATTAAGTTCCTGAAGAATCCGCATAATCTGAGTTCCCGATTTAGAATCCAAATTCCCCGTCGGCTCATCAGCAAAGATGACTGAGGGATCATTAACAAGCGCTCTGGCAATAGCCACTCTTTGCCTCTCTCCTCCGGACAACTGATTAGAATAATAATCCTTGCGATGAGTCATTCCGACATTCTCTAGAGCCTTCATAACCTTTTCCTCATTAGCCCTGGCTGAACCATTCTTATCATAGACAAGGGGAAGTTCGACGTTCTCGAAGACTTTAGTCCTGGGAAGCAGATTGAATGTCTGAAAGATAAAACCTATTTTTCGATTACGGATTTCAGCTAGCTCATCATCAGAAAAATCATTGGCCACTCGTCCGTCAAAAATATATTCTCCGCCGGTCGCTCGATCAAGGAACCCCAATATCTGCATCAAAGTCGACTTTCCGCTTCCACTCGGTCCCATGATAGAGACAAACTCGCCCTCCCGAATATCAAAAGACACCCCACAGACTGCTTGCGTAAGAACGCCTTCATTGTCATAGGTCTTACAAATTCCCTTAACCTCGATGATTTTCTTCTTCTCTTCCATCAGATTATTCCTTGGTGAAGGTTATTACCCTCTGTCCTTCGGAAATTCCGCTCTTGACCTCCACCAGGCCCCCATCTCCGGAAGTTCCGATTTCTACCCTTTGCTTTTCCACTTGGTTGTCCTCTTTCAAGACTTCCACGTATTTTTGTCCGTTTTCTTCTTTTACCGCCCGAGCCGGAATTAGGATGACCGAATCTTTTTTGGCAGTTTCAATATCAGCATCCGCGCTCATTCCTCTTTTCAGCCTTCCATCGATCTTTTCCAGCCGTATCTTTATCTTGTAATAGACAACTTCCTGAATGACTGTTGAAGCCGGATCAATCTGAATGACTTCGCCGCCAAAAATATCTTCCGAACTCAATGCGTCAAAAGTTAGGGATACTTTTTGACCCAGAGCCACTTCAGCAATATCTGATTCGGCCACATCCGCTTCAATCTCCCAGTCGCCTTCTTTCATGACCATGATAACTTTGGCTCCGGCCGTAGCTATTTCACCCTCCTTAATATCCACGCTAGCGACCATCCCATCCATCGGGGAATAAATCAGAGTTTTCCGCAAATCCACTTTTGTCCCATTGAGAAGTGAGCGGTATTTTTCCACCAACTCCTTGGCCGCTTCTCTCTCTTCCGGTTTGTAAGTATCCCAGTCTCTTCTTTTAAGCAATAAATCCTTTTCTTGAATTAGAAGATCGGATCTATATTGCCTGACAGTTTCCAAATATTCGGCCTGGTCCAGATATCCCAAAAGCTGGCCCTTCCTGACCTTGTCTCCAGCTTTAACATTGAGCTTCTCTACCCTTCCGCCTACCTGGAAACCCAGCTCTGCCTCCTTAGTAGACTGGAAAGTTCCCGTAGCTGAAACCGTCCGAACAAGCTCTCCTCGTTTGGATTCTTCGGTCGTATATTCGATCTTTTTTTCTCGGGTCTGGAAATAAATCACGCTTCCAGCAACAATGAGAATAGCGATAATTATCCAGGTAATTTTTTTCTTGAACACAATATTAGCGAAAAGCTAATAACGAATAACTAATAGCAACAATCCTCGGCTGAAAACCGTTTTGAGCTGTTGAACTGCAGTTTTTCGTTCTTAGTTTTTAGTTATTAGTTATCTAAACTAGTGATTTTTGCCTATCTTTCTCATCCAGCGCCTCATTTACCAGAGCGTCAGCTATCTTATTTTCTTCCCTTCTGACATGCTTAAAAATAACCTTTTTGAAATCGAGCGTCAAGTTCCAGATTTCAATAAAAAATCTCTGGATTCGCTCGTCTTTAAGCTTATATTCATGGCTTAATTGCTTGACCATAAGCTCGCTATCAGAAAAGCATTCCAATTCAGCTTCCTGGGTCTTGTCCTTGCCAATAAGCTGTTTGACCTTTTTGAGGGCTAGGATAAGCGCTTGATATTCCGCTTCATTATTTGTCCCTTCTCCGATATATTCAGCGTATTTCTTATCCAAAGTTTCAATCCAAACCCCAACAGCTGAAGGACCGGGATTTCCACGCGATCCCCCATCGGTATAGATTTTTATGTTCATAAAAATTAATCCTTAATTTCTCAATTTTTAAAAATATTTGTCATCTCGAGTGAATCCGCCTGCTAGCGGAGTAATCGAGAGATCTGCCAATTAATATCGACAGGAAACAAGTGTGTGAAGATTCCTCGACTACGCTCGGAATGACATACGCTTTGACACTGGAAATTAGTAATTAGTCATTTTTTATATCAATCAATTTCAATTGTATCTTCTTATTCCCGTTCCACTCGTCCGAACTCAAGCTGAAAACTATGTCTATTTTATCATTTTTGGCTAAATCTGACCAATATTCTCCCATCCCGAAGCCTATGCTTTCAAATATCTTGGGGGAATCAGCTCCTCTCAGCCACAACTTGAGATGTTTGCTTCCATTTCCGACAATCTTCACGTCTTCCACGAGAACTCCCCTGAGAATAAAAACTGGTTCGCGATTTCCCTCCCCGAAAGGCGCCATTTTTTCAATATCTTCAACCAACTCCCAATCAATTTCTTCGGCTCGGATTTCCGCGTCTGCTTCTATCTTCTTGGAAATATTCACTCCCTCCAGACGCTTTTCAACTGATTGAGAAAAGCGCTTATAAAAATCTTCCAGATTTTCCTTCCTAAGACTCACTCCGGCCGCCTGAGCATGTCCACCAAATTTGAGAAAAAGATCTTGGCATTCCCTGAGAACTTCCATGATATTAAGTTCCGGAATACTCCGAAAGGAACCGACTATCTCTCCGCTTTCCTTTTCCTGGCCCAAAAATGTTGGTTTTTGATATTTTTCCGCAATTTTTCCAGCCGAAAGTCCGAGCAGTCCCACGGACCAATGAGGATTCACCGCTACGATATGTTTTTTGTCACGGAAAGAATTTTCCGCCAGCGTGGAAACTTCCCGAACAATTTCTTCGGTGATTTTTTGGCGTTCCTTATTCTTATCCTCCAATTCCAAAGCTAGCGTCCTAGCTCTTACTCGGTCTTTTTCCAATATTAGGTTGAAAGCCGCATTGGCATGGTCCATCCGGCCGGCCGCGTTGATACGAGGCGATATCTGAAAAGCCACTTTATGAGTATCCGCCGGATCGTTTTCGGAAATGTTGATCCTTCCGACTTGAAAAAGTTCTTTGATTCCGGCTCGCCGAGTCTTCGAAAGAACGACCAGTCCATATCTTACTAAGATCCGATTTTCTCCCACAAGCGGAACGCAGTCAGCTACTGTCCCAATTCCCACTAGATCAAGCGCCCACTTCAGCTGGTCAATCTTTCCTGGTTCTTGTTTTTGATAGAGCGCCATAGCTAATTTAAAAGCAACTCCCACTCCGGACAAATCAGGAAATCCATATCCGCAACCCGGGAGATGGGGATTGATAATGGCCAAAGCTTCTGGAAGCTTATCCGGTATTTGATGATGATCGGTAATTATGACTTCCATCCCTAAATCTTTAGCCGTCCTTACTTCCTCTGCGTTAGATATTCCACAGTCCACAGTAATAATTAAACTAGCACCTTCTTTTTTCAGAAAAGCCAAGGCTTCTCCGTTCAGGCCATATCCTTCTGATTGCCGTTCTGGAATATAACAAAGCGGTTTTTCAAATCCCAGATCCAAAAGCGCCTCAAAGAGAAGCGCTGTGGCCGTCACGCCATCCGCATCATAATCACCAAAGATGGCTATTCTCTCGCCAGTCTCTTTCGACCGAGAAATTCTTTCTACCGCCTTTTCCATATCTGAAAAAGAAAGGGGGTCTAAGATATCCCTATCATAATCAAAATCAAAAAAGGCTCGGATCTTTTCATCCGTATCCAATCCTCTCTCAAGAAGAATTTTGAGAATTATGAAAGAATAATCCTTCCTGAGCGCTTCCGAGAAAACCTCTTGGGGATTTTTCTCTGTTTTTTTAATGCTCCAATCTTTTGGCATGATATTTTGGACAAACAAAAAATATAGGCCTGCCGATTTGCCTCCCCCTATTCAGTCGATAAAAACAGATTAATCACATTTAGGACAACCGAATTTTCCGGAAAATTCTCCCCTGTCAAGATTAGTAAGCCGAATGTGAAGAGCTACCTCTCCTTGACACTTAGAACACTTGTAATCCCCCATCCCCTCCAACTTGGCTTTTATTTTGGGACCGTCTAACTTTTCCGCATCAAGACTGAGCCAGAAAATTCCTTCCGAAAAGAGTATTTTCACTCGTTCAGCCACTTCCTTAGGCGTGTCAAAATCTTTGATAAAAAAATCTTTGGCTCCCAGCTCCAAAGCCCGAGCTTTGTCTTCCTCTCTTCCCAAATGAGAAGAAAATACCACCGGAATATTACTGGTCAGGGCGTTCTTCTTCAGCTCCTGCATCAAAGTAAATCCGTCCATCCGAGGCATAATAATTCCAGTAAAAACGACATCTGGTTGAAGAGAAATAGTCGCCTCCAATCCCTCCAGCCCGTCGTTAGCCTCTACCACTTCAAAACCTTCTTTTTTAAAAACATCTGCGTAGATTCCCCGCACCATTTCGTCATCATCCACAATAAGAATTTTGATTGCTTTTTGCGCCATATGTTTATTTTTAACCTTTTTCTTATTTTAGCATTTTTTCCAATTCTCGGCGAAAACTCTTAAATGATAATTTTGGTATCCACCGCAATGAATTTTCCAGTAGCGCGAAATCCAAAAAGCGGATTTATATCCATTTCCTTGATTTCTGGAAGTTCCTCGGCCAATTCAGACATTTTTTTGAGTATCCGAGCTAATTCTGCCAAATTAAGAGGCTTCATTCCTCGAAACTCCTGAAACATAAATTCCAGAGGGCCAGTAAGAAGAGCGCTTCTGATGGCCTCCTCAGAAGCCCCAGAAAAGACAAAATCTACTTTTTGAAAAACTTCGGTGAAAATTCCTCCTAGCCCATAGACTGCTGCCTGACCAAAGGCCGGATCCTTTTTAATCCCCAAAATCAATTCTTCTCCCTTGGGCTCTTGTTTCTGAATGATAAGCGGGACTTCGGAAAATTTCTCCCGCATCTTTTCAATTTCCCGATTAAGCGCTTCTTGGTTTTGAATGCCAATCACCACCCCTCCTTCGTCCGTCTTGTGGACATATTTTTCGCTATCAACTTTCAAAACCACCGGGAATTCAAAGTCTGAGCTAGAAGCCGAAAAAGTCTCTGCGGTCGGAACTTCGTAAAGACTGAGAATCTCCTGGGCCTCAAAAGCATTTAGCATTTTTCGATTCTCTGTTCTGGCGCCTTCGATTATCCTCTGGGCCGAGGACTTCCGTTCCTGATTAATTTCCGAAATTTGAAAACTGAACTTTTCAGATTTTTTCCACCGATAATATCGATCCAGCGCTTCTATGGCCTCTTCTGGATAATCAAAAACCGACATTCCCGATTCGCAAAGAAATTTTTTCACTGCCAAAACTTTTTCCCCTCCGATAAAAACGGGAACTATGACTTTTTGACTCTTCTTGGAAAATTCCAAAAGCGCTTCGCCAATCTTTTTTACCGGCGTCTGATCCTGCGGAGTAATAAGCGCCAAAATGATCCCGACATTTTCTTCCTTTTCTAAGGCCTCTAAAGTTTTCTGGTAGCGATCCTCAAGCGCGTCGCCCAAAAGATCAATCGGATTTCCCAGGGAAGAGGCTCCTGGAAGAAAGGTCTTGAGTTCCTTTTGAATTTCCTCAGGAATTGACACCAGACTTAAGGAACTATTTTCAAAAGCATCTGTCGCTAAGACTCCCGGTCCTCCAGCATTAGTAACAATTACAGCGCCTGGCTTTTCCAGTTTTTCATTTTTGGAAATGGTCTCCAAAAGAGAAATGAATTCGGAAATAGTTTCCACCTCGATAGCTCCGGCTTTTCGAAGAGCCGCGCTAGCCAAAACGGCTTCTCCAGCCAAAGAAGCCGTATGGGAAAGCATCGCTTCCTTGGCTCTTTGACTCTTTCCGGCTTTAAGAACAACTACCGGCTTTAATTTTGAAACCTCCCCCACAAGACGCAAAAGATTATTGCCTTCCTCTAAGCTTTCCAGATAAAGCCCGATGACTTTAGTCTCTTCATCTTCCCCTAAAAATTCTAACAGTTCGTTTTCCCCGATTTGCATCTTGTTGCCTAAGGAAACCACTTTGGAAAATCCCAACTTCCGCTCTTTGGCTTGATCGAGAAGCGCCACTGCCAAAGCCCCGGATTGGGAGACAAAAGCGACTTGTCCGACCGGAGGCATTCCATCTGAAAAAGAAGCGTTCAATTTTAACGCGGGATTTAAGAGTCCTAAACAGTTAGGACCCAAGATATTCAACTCTCGGCTCTTGGCTAGTTCTTTGAGCTTGTTTTCTAATTCTTTTCCTTCTGTTCCAGTTTCAGAAAAGCCGGCTGAAATTACTATGAAATTCCGACTTCTTCCGGAAGCCTCAGAGATAGCATCATAGACCAGCTTGGCCGGAATCGCTACCACCACCAAATCAATTTCCTGTTGAATTTCAGTAATTTTGCCAAAACACTTGAGGCCCATTATTTCCTGATATTTTGGGTTCACCGGGAAAATCCGTCCTTGGTAGCGATACTCTATCAAGTTTTTGACCAAGATATTGCCGATTTTTCCCACCTGATCAGAAGCTCCAATAATGGCTACCGATTTAGGATTGAGAAGAGAATAGAGCTTCATTCTTTTTTTATTTCAAAATCATAATGTCAAATTTCCAATCAACTTCAAACATCAAAGCTCAAATAAACTAGTTTGGACTTTGGATTTTTTTATTAATTTGACATTAGAAATTGGTAATTTGAAATTAAATAATTTATATTTCAACCACCTCTACACTTCTTGCCTTCTCTTCAATTTCATCTTCTCTGAGTAGTCCCTTTACTCCGCCATAATAGTTAACCACATTGCCTCCGTTCACGATTCCCCAAGCAATACATTCCTCCAGACTTTTCTCTTGAAGGTAGGCCGCCAAGAATCCGCTAGAAAACGCATCGCCAGCTCCGGTCGAATCTACGGCGTTTTGTTTCACTGCCTTGGCTTGTATTATCTTTCCTTGAAATATTGCCCAAGCCCCATTTTCTCCATCAGTGATTATCGCCGTCTTAGCGCCATAGCCTGCCAAGATCTCCAGCATCTTTTTTTCTGACATTCCTTCTTGATATTTCCCCACATTCATCAATAGCTCCTTGGCCTCTTCTTTATTGAGAAAAAAAACATTTGCTTTTCGAGCCAACTCCAAAACCTTATCCGAATCCTCAGTAATATTCGTCCGACGCGGATTAAAGCTTATTTTTATTTCGTTTTTTTGGCAAAAATCAAATATCTCGCCCAGAATTCCCTTCCAATCCCCGCTTAAATCAGCAGCCGAAACCATATCTACTCCTTCCAACTTTTCCGTTTCCACTACTAATCTTTCATTGGCTTCCTGATTGGAAAATATCACCCGGTCGCCACTATTTTCGTCTACCACAATAGCCGAAAGTCCGCTCGGACAATCCTCTTCTTTTCGTAAAAAACCAGTACCAATGCCTTCTTTTTCCAAGGCTTTTCTTATCCATTCTCCAAAATCATCCGACCCAAGACTGGAATAGCAAGACACTTCCTGCCCCAAACGTCTAAGTCCTACCGATTGATTGGCGGCGCATCCTCCCAAAGATTCAAAGCGATTGCTGATATGATATTTCCCTCCCAAATCAAAAGTGATCTTCTTGGCGTCGTCTACGCTTACTTGCCCCTCCTTAGTCGGAAAGAAAATATCTTTAGAGGCGCTCCCAACACAAATTACTTTCATATTTTTTTCAATTACCAATTATCAAATATCAATTACCAATGAATTATCAATGATTCAATTCTTTAATTGGTAATTTAGCAATTGATTGATAATTGTAAATTGTTAATTGATAATTATTTAGCCAAGCAATGATTCCTCCTTCATCGCTCGGGGCTTTTCCACTCCCATAATTTCCAAAATTGTCGGAGCAATGTTCCCCAGGACTCCTCCGTCTCTAAGTTTTTTATCTCTAAATTTGTCCCCTACCAAAATAAGCGGAACCGGATTTTTAGTATGGAAAGTATTGGGCTGGTTGGTATGGAAATCAATCATATCATCAGCATTGCCGTGATCAGCCGTAATGATAACTTGCCCCTCTCTCTTCAAAATTTCTTCTGTCAGCTTTTTGACTTCTTTGTCCAAGACTTCGACCGCCCGAACAGTCGCGCTCAAGTCTCCGGTATGCCCCACCATGTCGGCGTTAGGAAAATTAATGGTCATAAAATCATAGATATCGTGCCGGATGTATTGAATCAGGTTATCCGTCAGAATCTCTGCTGACATTTGAGGAACATCGGCATAGGAGCTCACTTTGGGAGATTCTACCATAATCCTTTCTTCTCCGGCCACCGGGTCGGCATAACCGCCGTTTAGAAAATAGGTCACGTGGGCATATTTTTCCGTCTCAGAGGTATAGAGCTGTTTTTTTCCTCGAAGAGCCATGGGAAGAGTGGCGGAAATGGTATGACTGGGGAAAGCCGTCTCTACATCCAAATCTGGTCCAAATCCAGTCAGGACAGTAAAGCGGAAATTCTTGATTCGATCGACTACTGGCATAGAATCATTCAGGATCGCCCGTTTATTGGTTCCAACAAAAATTTTGGTAAGCTGGCGCGCTCGATCGGAACGGAAATTGAAAAAAATCACGGCGTCACCATCTCCGATTCTAGCTAACGGTTTTCCCTTTTCAAAAATTATTGATGGCAAAATATATTCGTCTGTGAGTCCGTCTTGGTAGGCGCTTTCTATCGCTTCGCGCGTAGAGGAAACTTCTTTTCCGCGAGCAAAAACCATCGCGTCATAAGCCTTCATCAATCGATCCCATTTCTTGGTCCGGTCCATAGCGTAAAATCTTCCACAAAGAGTAGCGATTCTTCCGACTCCAATCTTTTTCATCAAGCCTTCATAATGTTCCAGATGTTCCAAGGCCGATTTGGGATACGAGTCTCGGCCATCAGTAAATAAGTGACAAAAGACCTCTTTCACTTCACTGTCTTTAGCCATTTTGAGAATGGCTTCAAAATGGCGCGGATCACTATGTGGACTGTCAGTATTACCCATAAGGCCCAGAATATGAAGCCTTCCCCCGCTATGCCGGACGTGTTCCATAGTAGAGCAAAGAGCCGGGTTCATAAAAAAACTGCCATCCTGGATGCTTTTATAGATGAAATAGGAATCTTGGGGCACAATCCTCCCAGCTCCGATGTTAATATGCCCCGCTTCTGAACCGCTCATCTTATTGTCTTCTAGTCCCACACTTCTCCCGGTCGCTCCCAAAACACAAGATGGATAAGTCTTGTAAATCTGGTCAAAAAAGGGTTTTCTGGCCAAACTGATAGCATTTCCTCGACTGGGCGGAGCCACGCCCCAGCCATCCAATATTATCAAAAGTGTTGGATTTTTTTGTTTCATTCTCTTTTCAATTTTTCATTTGCCTCGATCTCTAGCAAGCGATTGTATTTTACTACTCGTTCTCCCCGATTCGGAGCTCCAGTTTTTATATAATCCGCTCCGACTGCTACAGACAAATCAGCGATAAAATCATCTGTAGTTTCCCCGCTCCTGTGAGACACAATGACCTGCATGCCGTTTTTCTTGGCCAATTTCACAAATTCGACAGTTTCCGTGAGCGTCCCGATCTGGTTGGGTTTCACCAAGACCGCGTTGCAGGCCTCGTTCCGGATAGCCTCTTCAAGTCTCTTCGTATTGGTCACCAAAAGATCATCCCCGAT
>JBMOKR010000062.1:0-1625 GCA_049324335.1 Patescibacteria group bacterium
CCAAGTTCATCCGCCTTTTTGCGAAGCACTTCGACGGACAAATCCGCTGAAGCGAGATCTATCCCGGTCTCCTTCTTGAAAGCTTCAAAATAGTCGACTCTTTCCCATTTTCCGCCCCAATTGATTTTCTGCCCCTCATATTCAGTTTCCATTCCTCCCGTCACTTTCAAAACTATTTCCTTATATAATTTTTCAACCATTGCAATTCCCTTGTCGAGATCGCTGTAGGCTTCATAGTATTCCACATTATCAAATTCCTGAAGATGCGAGCGGTCCATTCCTTCGTTCCTAAAACATCTCCCGATTTCAAAAACTTTTTCATAACCCCCGACAAGCAAGCGTTTCAAGGGAAGCTCCAAAGAGATTCGAAGATAAAAATCTTGGTCCAGGGCATTATGATGAGTCATAAAGGGCTCAGCTTCGGCGCCTCCGGGAATGTGTTCCAAAACCGGGGTTTGGACTTCCAAAAATCCCTTTTCGGTCAAAAAATTCCGGATAGTCTGCCAGAAGATATTTTTCTTGCGAAAAATTTCCCGAGTTTCAGGATTCAGCATTAGATCCAAATATCTCTTCCTAAGAAGCTCTTCTTCATCCTTCATTCCAAAGTGTTCGGTTGGGATAGGTCGAACGCTTTTGGAAAGCATCTTCCAATCTGAAACTTCCAGACTTTTTTCTCCAGCTTTGGTAAGAAACAGCTTCCCGCGCGCTTCAACAAAATCGCCAATCTCCGTATTTTTGACAAAAAGTTTATAGAGCTCTTCTGAAATATTTTTTTTATTAAGAAACAATTGGATCTTTCCTGACTCATCTTCAATATGGGAAAAAGTCGATCCGCCCATCGGTCGCGTGGAGCGAACACGGCCAGCTAAGACAATCTCCCTGTCTTTAAGGTTATCAAAATCTTCCAAAGCCGTTGCCACTTTCATCTGCCAATCAGTCTTCTCCGGAAAGGGGTCCATTCCAGAATTCCGGATGTTTTCCAATTTATCCAATTTGGTTTTTAGAATGTCTTCACGCATAGAAAAATGAGTTTTAAAGTTTACCCCGTTAAATTTCCGCGGGCGGAACCTATTTAACTGGGTTAAGTATATCTTTTTTCCCCTGTTTAAGCAAACAAAAGGGCCGGTTTCCCGGCCCTTTTCAGAATTATCTGCTAATTGACTATTTCACATCCAGTATCTCATACTTCTTCTTTCCCCCGGGAGTCTCAACATCCACCTTGTCTCCCTTTTTCTTTCCCAGAAAAGCCTTCCCCATCGGAGACTCGTTGGATATTTTCATCTCATTAGGATTGGCTTCATTGGAACCGACAATCTGAAATTCCATCTCGCTTCCATTAAATTTCACTTTCACTTTCGATCCCATTTGAACCACCCCGGAAGATTTATCATAGGCCACAACAGTCGCTTCTTTCAAAGTAAATTCCAACTCCCCGATTCGAGATTCATTTTCGCTCTGTTGTCTTTTGGCTTCGCTGTATTCGGCATTTTCGCTAAGATCGCCTTGTTCCTTGGCTTCCTTGATAGCATCCGCTATCTGCTGGCGAATTTTGCCTTTCCTTTCAGCCAATTCGTCTTGGATTTTTTTCAAACCTTCTTCAGTTACAAGCTTCGACATGTTTTTCT